>JAZRSP010000055.1:0-5066 GCA_045651565.1 Victivallaceae bacterium
AATTCCGTATTTGGGGAGATCTGGGCGGGATTTGGATTTCAGATAGTTATCCATGCAGTGAAAGTTTTCTTGCCGTTCGGGTACGTGCAGATGGAGACCACCGGGGATACACTGGACACATTACTGCAAGACAATGTGGAAATATTATACAGGGGTATCACCGAGATAAGCAAATTTGTTTGCAGCGAGGTACAAACTGGCTTCCGACAGTAGAACCGCAAGATACCGGTGGTACTGTGTGGCGAAACTTCTTGTGCAACAGTATTCGGAAAGTTTTTTGGGAAATACTGCAAGGGTTGGGTACAAACACGGAAGTTGCTATCGCACCGTGGGGGATTTTGGCAACCAATGGAAAAATGAAATACATTCATCCGTTGTTTTTGCCGCACACATTTGAACCTTTTTATCTGCCATGGCCATGCTGGACATTGCTGGCAGATAAATACAGAATAGAAAAATCGGTGTTTCAGTGGATAATGCCGGAAAGAGAAGAAGGCAGATGGGCGATTGTTGCAGATGATTTTGTACTCTCTGCAAAACTGCGTACAGTTTCCATGAGTGATTTGAAAAAATTCCCAAAGCGTGCAATATCTTATAAAACTTTTTATGGGAATAAGATACACCACGGAACAACTCCGGATGGTATTTCCTACTCAATGGGAACATACGGACAGTTTCAGGCTTGAAACCCGCAATAATTACCTCAGCCCCGGTCAGCTCTGCGCTGCCGGGGTGTTTTTCAATGTTGAAGCTCCTGAAATGCTGCCAAGCCCTTTACTGTCAGAAGATACTTCTGCCGGGGATGGCGGGGACTGTCAGGATAGAGCAAACGCACAAAACCTTCTTTGATTGCAGGATTGAGGTAGTTGTTCAAAAAGTTTTTCCGGTCAGACAGCTTCAACTGTTCCATCATAGTCTTGACAGAATAAGAATCGTTACCGATTGCCAATATGAGTTTCTGCCAGGCGGCATCTTCAGGAATCAGCTTGCGGGGTACTTGTGGGGTACTTGTGGGGTCAGCTTGTGGGGTGAACTCTTCAGGAGCGGCAATGACCAAATAACAGTTCTTCAACTCGTTGGTTTCGCCCAGCAGGAGGTTGCGGAAAAACTTTTCAAGATGTTCAAATTCAGGCTCGATGCTGCGGGCGTAGTTACGATAGTTGGCACGCACAAGAGCGTTGCGGAAGTACCAGGAGTGTTCGGCAAAGAGGTCGTTGCTGACGGTGAAGCCCATTGCCCGGAGATATTTGATCGCAAAGACAGCGGTGGTGCGGGTGTTGCCCTCCCGGAAGGGGTGGATCTGCCAGATGCCGGAAATAAACTTGGCAAAGTGCCTGATCATTTCGGAGTGATCGAGATTCTTGTAGCTGAATTCCTTTTCATTGTCAAAGTCGTGCTGCAGAGCGCGCTTGATTTCAGAGAAACTCACATAGAGGACAGATTCACCACGCAGAACCCATTCCTTTTTGGAAATGTTGCAGTCCCGGAAAGAACCGGCAAACTTGAAGACACCTTCAAAGATCCGTCCGTGAATGGCAGCCAAACCGGAGGGGGAAAAGGAGAAAGTCTGTTCGTTGAGCAGTTTGGTGATGTTGGCTGAAACCTTGTCAGCCTCTTCGGTGTTGGCATCATCGGAGCGGTCGGACTTGGTATTGTAATAAGAATCCAGCAAGGAACGGACTTCATCAATGGTGATATCGCCGTCGATGTGGCGTTTGGCAGTTTCCAGAAGATAAGCAGAAGGAGCCAAACCATCGACTTCCTGAAGTCCGATAGCCGTCTTCCAAGCCTGCGCCTTATCCCGCTTCCCGGGGTCGCCCTGCAGCAGATACTGATCAAAGTCATCGTATTTATTCATAAGGTATCCTTAATTTTTGTCAAGCAGTCAATTTCAACTGGTTAGCAGCACTAACCAGTTGAGGATTTTCCTGTTTCAGCTTGCGTTTAAGCCATCGCCAATAGTTATTAGCTTTCGTATAATCAGATTGCTCATTCAGCACAGCGACAATATCGACGGCAGCAAAGAACCATTGGGAAGAGCTTTCATCCCAAGCCGCCCGGACTTCCCGGTCATTAAAAAATCTGATGGATATTTTAGTCATCGTTTACTCCATTCCAATAAGTGAAATTTTTTGGTTAGAATCAATAGATATATATTCATCAAAGAAGGTTTTAAAATCTTTGTTTAACGCTTGAATTTTATCTAATTCATCCTTATGAATACATAAATACAAATTTTTCATAGCCCTAGTAGATCCTACAAAGCAAGCTTTTTGCCAAATTCCATATTTTTTAGTTTCAAGCATTTGTATAATAGGATTAGGTTCCTTGGCTGTTGCGGGCGGCAAGAAAAATATTACTGAATCAAATTCTAAACCTTTGGCTTTGTGTATGGTCAAATAAAGAAATCGAATGTTTGAATCCGCACTTATAGATGTCGGAATGACGATATCTACATCGACACTCGCAACTCCTTTTTTTATTTTTTTAGGCATCAAATGTCCACATTTTATTGTTTTATCAGAGAAGTGTGTGTCGATGATATTTTGAAATGTTTTTATACATCGCATGCGCCAACATTCCCAATTTTCACCTTTTATCGGCGATGTATTTTGCAATGTGTCAAATAATAACTTACGCCAAGAGGCAAACGTGAATCCATATTGTAGTAAAACAGAAGATATATTCAAAGAGCTAGTGGAATCAGATAGCAAGTGTATAAAAATATTCTGTATTTTATTAACAGCTTTTTCAAAATCTCTGAAATAAAAATAACAAAATGCTCCATAAATTTCCTCTAAAACTGTAGATGAATACGGGGTTTGATATGTTGTATTGCCAGCTAAGTGTGCAAGAGTTTTATTTTTAGTGGATAAAATTGCAGTCTCTTTTGTGATAGAAAAATCTGTTTTGTAATAATCTAGAATGCCATTCATTACATTGCATAACGCTTTCTTTTCGCTATATTCTACTAGGCATAGCTTACCATCAATAGAATTGTGAGAAATCATTCTATTTTTAGATTCCATGAAAGAAAATGCAAAATTGCAGTGTTTTTGTGGGCATCTATAATTTTCAGAAAGTGTATGAATTTTGGCAGAACAGATTTTTTCAAGTTGTCTATATAATTTGCCAGGAGAATCCTCATAAATATTCTGATCAAAATCTCCGGCAAAGAAACAACGTATTTGAGAATTTTTTGCAATATAAAAAAACGTATATTGCAATAGGAAATCTAAATCCTGACATTCATCAACTAATATAGATGAAAAGCGATTATTGAGTAAGCTAACAACTGCATCTTTGTGCTTATGCAACAGTATTGCAGAAATACATTTTACATCGTTATGGGTAACCTGTCCAGTACGTACCCACCATTCCTTTTTACTTTCTTTAATTGTTTTGTATTCATCGGTATCTTCCGAGAAAAAATATGTTTGGTGACTACTTTTGTAGCAATAATGCTTTTTGAGATCTTTTATGACAAGATCACATTCATTGACATATACGGGCTTTTTTTCATTTTGAATTTTTATGAAAGTGTTCCGGCCAGGACAACGAGTAACTCTTTCTGCTGGGATAAGAGAAATTCCAGAACTCTTGCAAATATCGAAGGTGGAAGCTAATGGCTGAATAATGAAATGTTGTAAAAAAGAATCTATAGTTCCAATAAAATTTGGAAATTCTGGGGATACCCCTCTGGAATTTAAACGTTTCTTTATTTCATCTGTCGCAAAATTAGTAAAAGACAGTGCTGCAATACCTCTTTTATCTCCAGAGGCAAGATTTTTTTCAATTTCTAAAATAGCACGTTCAACAAATAGTCTAGTTTTGCCACTGCCAGGACATGCATTCACACAGACAATTCGACTGCTATCATTCAGTATAATCTGCTTTTCTTGAGACAAATCAGCTGTATTCATATTGTAGCCACATGTTTTATAGCATCTTCTATATAACCGGGAACAGGAATATCATTCGTTGCCATAGAGAGCAGATATGCCAATTCATGTGCAAATTCAGCTTTCCCAAAACAACTTGAAGATAAGCAAATTTCTCGCCATGCAAACAATGCTCTTTCTTCTGCATCTGTCTTCTCTGCCATTGAATCCGGATTAAATTTAGCAGATCCAGGTCTATTATAAAGATTTTTCCATGCTTGAGCCATCAGCATTGCTAACTGCGAGCTTGATAAGGCTAGGTCGTATTCCAATGTAACTTCTGATGCTGATATTTGTATAAGAGAATTATCTCTATAGTCATTTAAGAGTGCAGCGGTTCTTGGAGATGGTATTGTCTTTTTAGTTTCATCTTTCTGCGGAAAAGCTTTATTTCTTCCCTCTTCTACTTTCCACTCTTTTCCGTCTGCCAAAATTTTTACAGGATCAGAATCAGTAATCACGGCTACTGGAATATTGATTTTTCCTGGTTGTTCTCCAAAAAAATGTAATAGTGTTTTAAAATCAACACCATTAACAGGAATTACACTTACACCAAGGGAGTCTAAATTTATTCCCATTTTTTTTGCAAATTCAGGGATCAATAATTGTTCACATATACCTTCAACAAAAATAATTCCCTTGGCAAAACACATAGCAGCACGAGTTACATCCAACATTCTCTGAATAGCAGCTTTTTGCTTGTCATCCAGATCATCTGATAACATCCCAACATTTATAGATTTGTCTTTATCCTCAAAAATAATACGCAAATCAACTGGCTTCACATGAGAGGTAATGACCGAAGAATGCGAAGTCATAATAACTTGAACTCGGTCATCTTCTATTTTTTTCGGTTGTTTTTCTACAACTACAGGAGGTTGTTGTCCGGTTATTTCTCCAGTCATTCCTGACAAGTAATTTGTCAACTGAATTTGCAATTGCGGGTGTAAATGAGCCTCAGGCTCTTCCACAAGAAGTAACTTCAGATTAGCATCTATACTTGATTGTAATTCTGCGAGTATGACAGCGATATATAACAAATTGTTATACCCCAAGCCATTGGTATCCACCGAAAAATCCTCAAAATCTCCAGGGGATGAAGAGTATTCTTTGACAAGAACCATC
>JAZRSP010000056.1:0-1909 GCA_045651565.1 Victivallaceae bacterium
ACTTTATATATTTGAAAATATTTTTTCTTTTGAGCAAATTAAAAAATTAGATATCATAAAAAATCTAATTTTTAAAATCAAGCAAAATATTGCTACCTCTCAATAATATGTATTCCGAGGTGTTTCTTTTGTTGCAGGATACCACTATCGGGATAATCATTTGTTAATAACTCAAACATTTTACGATAAATAAAAATACTCAATAAAATAAGGTTAGAACTAATACATAATGATTATCTTAAACCCTGACCAATACCACACCAACGCATAAAAGAAACCAAACTCAAGCATAATCAGAGAAATGGATATTGAAATCAGATATTCAATTCTTTTTTTCAGCATTGTTTTCTCCGCAATATTTTTCTTCAAAATGCTGCAAGGTCTCTTCAAACGCCTGACGGATTTGAGGGACTTCATTTTCGGCAACGGAGCGGCAGATGACAAGAAACACGAACAAAAATGCACTCATCCCAAAAGGAATAATCGCCTGCCACTTTCCGGCACATAAAAGCAAAATTCCCATCATCACTGCAAAACAAAGATAAATCCAGCAAAACAGAGTTATATTCTGCGGAGCAATGGTGATATGCAGGATCGTATCAGTTGAATAATCTGCTTTTTCACATTTAACAGCAATTTCTCCCCGCAGGGAGTTGCGTCCGGCGATGTCTGGGTGTAGATGAAGCGGCTTGCTCCGTCTGAAAAAGGTGAATTTATTTGCTTCAAATCCCGCTTTGAATGCTGCAAAACTGAAAATATGCGGCAGTTCTTTCTCAAAAACCGCTTTCAGTTCATCCTCCGACAAAGTTGTCCGCAAACAGTATTCTGCATAAGGTTGGAAATATTTGTCAAAGAGTTTCATTTTTACCATCCAACCGTACCCGATAGGAAAAACGGGTATCTTTTTCATCGGGCTTTTCGCCTTTGTCGGTGTGGCTGAAAATCCGGAAGCCGTCTTTTGTTTTCTCATACATAAAAGGTTTGTGATCCAGTTTTGCCAGCGGTACTTTTGAGAGAAATGAGAGATCTTCCGGCAGTTTCCCGTGTTGTTTCCGGTATTCCATAACTTCGGCGGCTATGAGTGCCATCCGGCGGACATCTGTAATTTTCGCACTTTGGATATACACTTGTCCCAATGCTGGCAGAAACATCCCCGACAGCAAATATGAATTGCGTTTTATTTCGTTATCATCGACTAAGGCAAGCTGCGCCTGTTCAAGTCCGGGTAAATCTGTCGGAACAGTACAGGCTTTGATAAAGGTTTGCAATGCAAAGCGGTAATCCCGCAGAAAGTGGACCTTCATAAATAATGGCATATATTTTTTCATTGAATTGATTTTTTTATTTTCCACACAGAGCAAGGCGTAAATTTGCAGATAATCGAAGCCGCTTTTGAAAGCTGTGGCTTCTGATCCATAAGCATACCGCAGATATTTGTGCCAATCCACCGGAACGCCGACGATTTCAATAAATTCCTGATGCGAAAACTTGCCGCTGCTCAGGACTGCTGACAAGGCGTTCAGCCGGATAGCTTCAATCGCAATCGCCACCAGATAAGAGATGTAAAAATCGTTCTGCAAGGGCCAGTTCCGCAGTTTTACAAAATCGTTGTTGCACTTTTTTACCAACGGCTTATTGTCGGGATCAGCGGCGATTTTCATTGCCAGATAACGGGCAGATTCACGGAATGGTGTCAGTTCAGACATCAACACGCTGTACAGCATTTCTCCTTCCGTTTTTTTATGCGCCACATGGGAGATCGGTAACTGCAGGAAACCATTGAGGGCTTTTACGAATACCGGATATTTTTTATTGTATTCCAACAACTTCTTTTGTGCGGTTGGGGCATCTTTGTATTCAAATTCACCCAAATAACTTTGGGGAAGGTTGGCGATCAAAGATTTCAAAG
>JAZRSP010000057.1:0-1088 GCA_045651565.1 Victivallaceae bacterium
CACGTTGACCACGGCAAAACTACTCTCGTGGATCAAATCATGCGTCAATCTAAAATTTTTCGAGATAACCAGGAAGTAGTAGACTGTTTTCTTGATAACAACGATTTGGAAAGAGAGCGAGGAATTACTATTCTCTCAAAAAATATCAGCATCCAATACAAAGGGGTAAAAATTAATGTTATCGACACTCCCGGACACAGCGATTTTGGCGGTCAGGTTGAACGAGTTTTGAAACTTGCTGACGGCGTAGTTTTGCTGGTTGACTCTGCGGAAGGACCGATGCCGCAAACTCGCTTCGTTTTGAGCAAAGCGCTTGAACTTAATTTGCAGCCGGTGGTAGTTATCAACAAAGTCGATAAGCCCGACGCTCGAATCAATGCAGTTCGTGATAAAGTTTTTGACCTTTTCTGCGAACTTGATGCCAATGAAGACCAACTTGATTATCCGACACTTTATGCTTCCGGCCGTGACGGCTGGGCAGTTCGTGATTTGAATGATGAGCGAAAAAATATTGAACCATTGCTTGATGCAATTTTGGAATATGTAAAAGCTCCTCCCCGCAATGAAGGACCTTTGCAACTCCAAATTGCCACACTCGACTACTCCGAATTTGTCGGTCGTATCGGTATCGGTAGAGTTTACCGCGGCGACTTGGATATTCGCCGAGCAATGTCACTTATCAAGCGTGACGGCACCGTAAAAGTTGCCAATCCGAAACAGATTTTCACTTTTGACGGTTTGAACCGCAAAGAAACCGACTTCATTAAATGCGGTGATTTGTGCGGAATTGTGGGCATCGAAGATATTGACATCAGCGATACAATTGCCGATGCAAACCACCCCGAAGCAATGGCGCCGATTGCAATTGATGAACCTACTTTGTCAATGATTTTCAAAATCAACGACTCGCCTTTTTACGGCAAAGAAGGCAAATTTGTCAGCAGCCGCCACTTGCGTGAAAGACTTTTTAAGGAAACTGAAAAAGACGTGGCTTTGCGTGTAGAAGAGATGAATGGCGATTCATTCAAAGTTTCGGGTCGAGGAATTCTGCACTTGGCTATTTTGATTGAAACCATGCGCCGTGAGGG
>JAZRSP010000058.1:0-1307 GCA_045651565.1 Victivallaceae bacterium
ACGGAAGCAGGTATTGCAAATCGGCGTAACTTACCTTACCGGTTGTTTTCTTACCTATTTCACTCTCGGTCTGGGACTGTATCAAGCTTTGAATATTGCAGTATCATTTCCGTTACTGCGGGGAATCGTCAATGGCATAACGATACTTATTCTGCTGATTTTTGCGGTGATTTCCTTTGGAGATGCCATCCGTTATAAACTTATTGGAGTTCCCGGCGTAGTACTGCAGCTGCCGCAAAAATTCAAGGACTACATCCGTAAAATTATGCGTAATTCCCAACAACGGGCTTTTGTTTTATCCGGAGTTTTTGTGGTCAGCGTATTGGTAACCATCGTAGAAAGTGCCTGTTCTGGACAGGTTTATGTGCCAACATTGCTTTACCTAGCCAACAATTCCGGTGGTATCAATCAGTGGTGGGGATATTTACTGCTTTATAATCTGATGTTTTTGATCCCGCTTCTGCTGATTTTTGCTATTGCACTTTACAGTATCAAAATGCAGTTGCTTACCAGAATGTCCAAGATCAATGTGGTCGTATCAAAGACTTTCATGGGGTTGTTTTTTCTGGCTTTGGCTGCGTTGATTGGCTACTTTGAATTCTACCGTTGATCGTAAATTTGATATCCGCCCAATCTTTCGGTTCTTTGATTTTAACCGCAAAGTTGAGACTGATTGATTTCTGATCTTTCTGCGGAGTGATTGATGCGGTCAGCAGAAATTTATCAATTTGCTTCTCAAGTTTGATGTCGGTTCCTACTGGAAGTTTTGAATGAATTAATTCCAAAGAGATGTTCTCTTTGGGATTGGTTGGAACTAACTCGTACTTATATTCGTACTTTTTCCCAACCTGTAATGTGCCGATGTATTGTACCGGATCAGGAGAGACCTTCAGCAGAGGTATTGCATTACCTTTTATCACAAATCGCATAAAACGCTGCTTGGGGTTATCGGTCTCCACATAAATCGTGTGTGTAAACGGTCCGGACAAAGAGTTGGCTTTTAAGGTTACAATCAATTCCGTGGATTCACCGGGCTGCAATTCCGATTTCAGATATTTTATGTCAGCACAGGTGCAAGATGTACGGATTTTTTTTAGTTCAACTGTTTGTTGAAAATGATTTCTTAATTTAAAAACATTCCTTTGAACTTTGTTTGCAGAAAAATCGACAAAACAAATGGTTTCTGCATATATAGTAGCATGCAAAAAATATAAAAAAACATACAATGCAAATTTCATATTTACAACTCTAACAAAAAATTACTTCAAGTTATTCCTTAACAATATAGATTTTTATTCATTGTTTGG
>JAZRSP010000059.1:0-1093 GCA_045651565.1 Victivallaceae bacterium
GTTGTCATTGCAATCATTGCAATCTTGGCAGGAATGCTCTTGCCCGCACTCAACAAAGCTCGTGAAAAAGCTCGTGCAATCTCTTATACTAACAACATGAAACAGGTTTTGCTCGGTGTCAGACTCTACGCTGATGACAACAACGATGTTTTCCCGACCCGCAACAATGACCAGAATGGTTACAACAACTGGTATTCTTGGCCGCGTTGGTTATATGTTTTCAACTACATTAAAAGTATCAAAATGATGGAATGTCCGTCAGGTCCTCCGGCAGGCGGTACTGATGAGAGCACTCGTATTGCAAACCTTAATAACTGGGCATACGGTATGCCTCGTTTGCCGCAGGATTGGGTAGGTTATTTTGACGGCGGTTCATTGGTTCACTTCGGTAAAGGTACCGACACCAGTATGCTTGACTTCAAAAACATGAAAGAAAGCAGAATGATGCTTACTGATACAGTCAATGATGCTAATGGTACTCATCAGTCTTGGGTTTGGTTCCCGAATAATGCAGCTGGTCCAATCACTCTCCGCCATGGTGGTCGTGCTAATGTAGGTTGGACTGACGGACATGTAGAAAGCATGAACAAAGCATCTGTTCAGGATGAGTGGGACGGTATCAAATTGTTCTACGAAAAATAATTATTCATAAATTATTTAATGCAACCTCAGAAAATTTTGAGGTTGCATTTTTTCAACCTAGGGGAAAAAATTAATGAAAAAAAGTATAATTTTCTTATTGATACTAGCAAGTATAGTAACTTTTGCTAATGAAATTCTTTTTAATGGTGGTAAATTAATTCCACTAGAGTCCAACATCGTTGAGAGTTCAACTGGGCATTTGAATTTCTGTTTTGCACACCGTTTCAGCGACGGCCAAATTCACTTTAATCATTCAAAAGGAGTCCATACTTCTTCTGAAACCACCTGCAAAGACATCTCTTATGACAACGGCAAAACCTGGAAAAACAATGCAGGTCAAAATATTTTTGGGATTAATGCCGGAGAAAACAGCAAAAAAGAAAAAATTTACATCTCAATTTGGAACAGTTTTCCAAGCAAAGTCCATGATTTAGTTATCAGCAAAATTGAT
>JAZRSP010000060.1:0-3118 GCA_045651565.1 Victivallaceae bacterium
ACAAAGATTTGATCGCAATGCATCAATGCCATTTTACGAGCCTTTTGCTTTGGATGAGGAATCGCAGCAGAAACCAGTTGAATTTTCTCTGGACTTTATTGCATTTGGAACGCGTTACCGTTATGCCTTTGCATATACGGCGTCAGAAATCGTTTTTGAGGAGTTGGCTGTTTATGCATCCAACAAGGAAGCAGTCCTTTTTTCACGGACGAAAGGTGATGATGTAAACTCAATGAAAATGGGAAGACGTTTGACTGGACAAAAGCGCAAAACTCCGTTTATGCCGCATCAATTGTACCTTTCTGTTGCTGCCAATACAAAAGGGAGTCCTGAAGTTTTGGGGACAATTTGGGATGCGTTCAATAGTTATATGTTTGTCAATTTGAATAACATGCTGCTTCCTGTCCGGGCAAACATTTTGCTGGAAACTCCCGGAGGTCGGCAGAAGTTGGTAAATTTTCTGAAAGCAGTTGATACCGGAATTGAGAGTATGTCCGTAGAAAAAAATGATGAACAGATACTCAATGCCGCATTTGGAAATCTTGAGCCATACACACGCTGGCAGATGTTTGAGAACAATAAATATAAAATCCGTTGCGGACATAAAAATTCCAAAGGTGAAATCGTTTATTTTGACTTAAATAACGAATCTGTTGGAACCGGTAGATTTTTAATTCTGGTTGGACACATTTATTTTGCCCTGCTGCGCGGAGAGGTTCTTGCCATTGATGAACTGAACAACAGCTTGCATCCGCAATTGGCAGAATTTCTGGTAGAATTGTTTAATGATCCTGAAGTCAATTCAAATAATGCCCAGCTGATTTTTACAACGCATGATATTACGCAGATGAATCAGTCATACATGCGCCGTGATCAACTGTACTTCATCGACAAAAATGATGCAGGAGAAAGTGAACTTTACTCTCTGGATGAATTCAGTGAGGTACGCAAAAATACTCCTTTTGCAAAGTGGTATATGCAGAACCGTTTTCAAGCAACTCCGGATATTGACTATTCGGCATTGAAGACATTCCTGATTCAGGAGGTCGCCAATGCCTCAAAGTAATTTTATCCCAAGGCGCAAACGCAGTCGGGGCGTGAATTCGGTTCTTCATATTTTTTGCGAAGGAGCTACCGAAGAAGCCTATTTTGAAGCATATAAACGAAAAATCCATTGTGTGGCAGTTGTAATAGAACACAGTCACCACGGAGATCCCAAAGGACTTGTCGCAGAAGCAATCAAAGCCAAGGACGGTTCTCCTGCCAATGACATTTTCTGGGTTGTCTATGATGCTGAAGAGTTGAGTCAAAGGAATAAACTCCAATCCCATGCGGAGGCATTTCAGGCTGCAAACCGTAATGGGATAAACATAGCCTTCTCCGCCATTTGCTTTGAAGTTTGGCTGCTGTTGCATTTTATCCCGAATCCATCGGCGTTCTTGCAGCCATCCAAGGCAGTAAAAGAATTGCAAAAGTACATCAAGAACTACAAAAAAGGTGATTTGAATATCCTGACAACCTTGCAGGACAAATTGCCAGCCGCCCGTGAGAATGCTGCCAGCTTGGCACAACGGCAGCAATGCAATCATCCGGATGTCCCGATGTATGAGTACAATCCATACACAACAGTACACCTGTTACTCGATGCGATTGACGGGATGGCGAAATAAAGTCAGAATTTATAGCGATGTTTTCCAAGATTTTCTCTGCGAATCGCTGTGCCGTGTAGAGATACGATTGCTGAAAGAAAAACTCCCCGGCCAGCAAATGTTTTTCATCCCTGATCGGGGTGTTGTGTTATTTTGATACAAATCCGAACAGTTCACGTTGTTCCTGCCAGTCTTCAGGCAAGTTGTTCACCGCTTTTGCCAAGGTCATTTGAGGCGGCGTCTCGCCTTGCATGACGGCAACGATTATGTCGGGGGCGAGGTTGACCAGCGATAAGGTTCTGGCAACATAGGAGCGGTCAAGTTTCAAGCCTCTTGCCAGTTCCAGAACAGTTTTGTAGCGGCCGCACTCCAGCATTTGAGCGTATTGGTGTGCCAGAATGATGCTCTTGGGTAACGGTTCATTCATCACGTCATCAAATTTTGATCCGCATTCCAGCACGATCGATTGACGCGGTCCCAAGTGACGGATGTGATACGGAACGACGATCACCAGATTTCCGTCTTTGTCTTTTTCCAGTTTTCCCATATTATACCTCCATTCCCGCTTCGGCGAGAAGCGTTTTTATTCCGTCCAGATTGGGACGGATTTCAATGTGATTTTCAAAAACGGTGATCCGGGTGATTACGCATTGGATAAGTTTGCACCGTTCTGCCGGGTTCATCACTTCCCAGACATCAAAAATATTTTTCAGTACCGCCTGAAGTTGGGCAGTTGAAATTCCCAACTCGCCCTTGTCCATCAACTTTGCCAACATAGTGGGCGTTTGGAACAATGCTCCGATCTCTTTCAACACCAGTTTTTCCAGCTCGTTGGCAGGAACTCGCTTTATCGGACAGGTACTAAAGTTGCGTTTGGTATCTTCCAGACAAGTATAATAGCTGTAACGCTTGTTTCCCTGTTTGACCGTGTGCGACATGGAAAATGCTCCGCCGCAGCTCCCGCAGTAGATCATGCCGTTAAAAGGATTTACTTTCGGCGTGCGCCGGAAACTGTCGTGGTTCATATTGCTTTTGAGCATAGTTTGGACTTTATCCCAAGTCTTCCGGTCGATGATCGCTTCCTGTTCGCCCGGATAAAAATTGCCTTTGTGTTCAACCAAACCGATGTAAAGATGATTTTTGAGCATCCGGTAAATCATCTGATTGTTCACCTTCTGCCCCTCGCGCCTGACTCCTTTCCTGGTAGTCCACGACTTGCCCCGGAAGCCTTTTAGTTCCAATTCCGTTGAAACAGCCTTTGCCGAACCGTGTTTCAGATAGCTTTTGAAAACGAACCGGACGATTTCAGCCTCCTGTTCATTGATGATCAATTTCTTAGTGGCTGGATCGCTGTCATAGCCGAGAATAGGGAATCCGCCGCAGTTTTTTCCGCGCTTTTTTGCCGCAGAAACTTTATCGCGGACACGCTCGGCGATAATTTCCCGTTCATACTGGGCAAAAGTCATCAA
>JAZRSP010000061.1:0-2424 GCA_045651565.1 Victivallaceae bacterium
TCGGTGTGGCTGAAAATCCGGAAGCCGTCTTTTGTTTTCTCATACATAAAAGGTTTGTGATCCAGTTTTGCCAGCGGTACTTTTGAGAGAAATGAGAGATCTTCCGGGAGGTTTCCGTGGCGTTTGCGGTACTCCATAACCTCGGCGGCAAGGAGTGCCATCTGGCGGACGTCGCGTGTCCGGTCGAGCCGCACCAGAAGGTTGCTTAAACCCGGAATCACAACCGCTGAAGAAATGAAGAACTCTGCTCCAAGATAATCTTTATTCAAATGTGCCAATTTTCTTTTTTCCAGACCGGAAAGATCATCCCGGTAAAGCAGTGAGTTGATTTTCAGGTAATAATTCAAAGTAAAAAGATGATCCCGTTTGATATTCATTTTTACAAACAACGGAGCAAATTTTTGATAAAATTTCCAAAACTTTTTTGAAGAGGAGGGAATTTCCAAACTTTGAATATCCTCTGCTGATGCATTCTCAAGGCGATTTACAAATTCTTTCGACATGGCGTGTTCGCTGGCGAATGTTTCGGAATATTGCTTGCTCCAATCGGGGGATTTTCCAATGAGTTTTACCATTTCGTCTTTGCTGTAAACACCGCTTGCCATCGCATAACTCAATGCGTATAAACGGCGATTATCCACAGCTCCGGCGACCAGTTTGCCGATTAGAGTTTCGTTATGCAAACACCATTTGCGGAATTGCAATAAATCCTGATTGCACCGGGCAACCACTTTTTTGTCTGCGCCATTGGCACGAATTTCCAGAATCCGCAAATGAGCGGCGGATAGGAAGCATTGCAAATCCGGCAGAAGCAGACTGGCAACAGTTTCGGCCGGAGCGACCCAGTTATATGCGATCCGCTGCGGTTTTAGTTCAAGCAATTTATCTATGGCAATAAATTTATCAGCTTGCGTTTTACGAAGTTCAGCAAGATATTTTTTCGCTTCTGTCGGTGCTCGGTATTTTTCCATGTCAATTTTTATATTGACTTTGCAGAAACTTTTCACCGGCTCTTTGTTGATAGAATAGCCGGTTTCGTTGCGTTTTTGCCAATCCGCAACCCCGATGCCGCATTGAGTAACTTTGGCAAGTTCGGATTGACGTTGGTCGATTTGCAGAAAAAAATAAAAATCGCTTGCCAGCAAAATAATGCCAAATAATGCAAATCCGAACAATGGATAAGCTGCTTTCCGCTGAAATTCTCCTTTTTTACAGCTGGCACCGATTGCACAAAAAAGCATAAACGGTACCCCGAAGTGAAAACACCACCATTTTTGCATTGGAGCATCAAGTATATATCCGGCAAAGCAGAACCCGAAACTGCCCACTAACATTATAAGAGCCCCCCAGAAACGTTTCTGCAATACGGTTGGCAGCATAAACATCCCCGCAAGTTCCCATGAAAATGCGCCGACAATGGCAGGAATTTTCCAGAAGCGGCTTTTTTTCAGATCATTCCGCAGGATAGTATAGAAATTTTTTGCAAAAGTCAAAAATCCGTAAGCATAAATCAAAAGGCAAACCGTAAAAAATAAAACGGCAGCCGTCAGCAGCAGAATGATGTCCGCAGTATTGAAATCATACTTCGCTTGAGGAACCATCTGTAAAACAAGCCACGGAGACAACGGCAGTATTGCGCCGAAACAAATCATCCACGCCAGCCCGAACATCGCTCCTGACCGTGGAGATTTCCGCATAAAGAAGCGGTAAAAGAATTTTTTTCGTTTGTAGTGTTTCAATGGTTTATTTTTCATATTCATTCCTCCATACCAAGTCAACCGTTCTCTGGTAATATACCATCTCCCGCAGGCATTTACAAGTAAAAAATATTTTTAAAGGAACAAAGGTGCAATCAGGAAAAAAACAAATGCCAAAGGCTTGAAAAATCCGTAGCCGCCGCAGTGAACATCTGCTTCTTCTTTTATGACAACATTATCCTTGAATGTAAGCAAAGTGCAATATGTCCCATCGAACCAGAATTTTTTGTAAGGCAAAATTCCCCATTGGCTGTATTTTGTCATATCCGGTCCCCAGCCACGATTCTTATTTAATATTTCAGACGGATGATTGAATACCGAATTACTGTCCGGAGAAACACGGATATAGATATCTTTCGGAGAAGCTTTGTAGTCCTGTGCAATGATATCCACGATTTCCTGCCGGGTTTTGCCGATGTATGGAGATGTACACCCGGCAAAAAAATTGCAAAACAAACAGCACACAGTAAATTGACGATCCGGCAATTCTTCATGATTTCACACAGAGCTTTTTCTTTATCAGAATATTGCAAACGAGAAAAACAAGCCATAAAATCCATAGACTGTACAATATTAGCATCACCAGAAAGGAGTATTGCCGGAATTGCCACGGCAGAAAAAGCGAAAACACCGTAACTGCACTGAAAATAATTATCATTGCATCGTT
>JAZRSP010000062.1:0-7046 GCA_045651565.1 Victivallaceae bacterium
AGAAAAAAGCTTTGCCTTTCTCCTGCAAAAAACATGATTCTATAAAATTAGGAAATCTTAATTTTTTATTATGATATTTATGAAAAAAATTTGCAAAAATTTATGTTGAGAGTAAATTATATCATTAACATTTTTTAGGAGATTATTTTATGACAAATATTACTGAACCCAAAGCCAATGGTTTTGCCTTAATTCCATTCGGAATTTTCTTATGTTTTTACCTCGGAATTTCAATTTTTGCGAAAGATTTTTATGCAGTTCCCATGCCGATAGCCTTTTTAGTTGCTTCGGCAGTTGCGATTTATATGAACCGCAAAGAAAAAATCTCTGAAAAAGTCGAAGTTTTTGCTCAAGGCATGGGCGAAAATAACATTATGATTATGTGTTTGATTTTCATTTTGGCAGGAGCTTTTGCCAAAATTGCACAAGCAAGTGGGTCGGTCGATGCAGCAGTTAGAATTTCACGCCATTGGGTGCCTGACAGTTTGATTTTACCTGAATTTTTCCTGATCTCCTGTTTTATTTCACTGGCAATCGGGACAAGTTGCGGTACAATTGCGGCGATTGCTCCGATTGCAATCGGCATGTTAGGAGTTGTGGAAATTCCGCCTGCCTTGCTTTTAGGTTCAGTAGTCGGCGGAGCGATGTTCGGCGACAACATGTCGATGATTTCCGATACCACAATCGCCGCCACCAGAACTCAAAATGTCGCGATGAAAGACAAATTCCTGACAAATTTAAAGATGATTTTCCCGGCGGCACTTATCTGTTTGATAATCTACTTTTTCATCGGCAGAACTGAAATTACTTCAAGCAGTTTACCGGAAATTTCCTGGCGTGATTTATTTTTGCTGATTCCCTATTTGGTAATTCTTTTCGGGGCATTGGCGGGAGCAAATGTCATGTTGTTGCTCTTTTTGGGCATTATTTTATCGGTAAGTGTCGGGATAATTTTCGACAAACTGAGTTTCTTTGCTTGTCTGAAAGCCGCAGGTGACGGCTCTCTGGGCATGGCAGAAACCTTGATTGTTGCGCTTTTAGCCGGCGGCTTATTAAATATAATTCGCTATAATGGCGGAATCAAGTGGCTGCTGCAATTGATTGAAAAAAACATGAATCAGGCAAAAACTTGTGAATTCGGAATTATGCTTCTTGTCGGTGCAGTAAATATTTTTACCGCTAATAACACCGTCGCAATCGTCGTTGCAGGGCCAATTGCCAAAGAATTAAGCGATAAATTCAACTGCAACCCGAAACGAATTGCCTCAATTCTGGATACTGCCTCATGTGTAGTTCAGGGGTTGCTTCCCTACGGAGCGCAAATTTTGATTGCAATCGGCATTGCCAAAAGCGCAAATTTGCAAATTTCATCAATTGAATTATTAACTTCTATCTATTACCCCATGCTTCTCGGAGGAATTCTCATTTTGTCAATCTTTTTCAGTGCCAATAAGAAGTAATTACTTTTGAGTTGTAGAACGCTCCTGCTGGCGTTGACGGAGTTTTTCGAAATAGATTCGCATTTTTGCCCGTGTTGCAGGATTCATAGAAGCCTCACGGTCACGGCGACCCTGCTCATCCATTTGCGGTCGTTGCGGTCGATTTTGATTATTTTGACCATTATTAACCTGCGGTGCATTGCCGCTAGGGCGAGGTCTATTAGCGCGCCTTTGGGCCATTTCTGCGCGCATGCGTTCCATGCGGTCAATATCTTCATCGAGCATACGCTGCTGCTCTGCCGGTGAAGCGGCAAAAAACGCATTGAGTCTTTGTTCCATTTGATATTCCATAATTTTGCGCATCTGCTGCATAACCTTGGGGTTCGGACGAGGTCTTTCGCCATTCTGCGACATTGGTGGACGCATGATTGCTCTCATCTGATTTTGCGGAATAGATTCGACAAATTTTGCTTTTTCGGAAATCGGGAGCTGCATGAACTCCTCGGACTCAAAATAACTTCTGATCTCTTGGGGTTCCATAGTTGTCGGATCTTTAGCAACTTGTGGCATCTCCTTGTGAGTAAGCCAAACCAAAAGCCCCACTGCAACTGCGATTACTGCTACGATTGAAATAACTATAATTATCTGTTTATTCTTTTTTGTCATTTTTATTCCTCAAAATTTAATTTTCTGCGACATGATTGTCGGCGTACAAAATATTCATCGATCCTTTGGCTGCCGCACTTCCGTGAAACCAGCGAAAATCCTGCAACAATCTCATCCGCGCAGGGTTACGGCTCATTCTGAATGGCGGTGGCTCAAAAAAGTCATAACTTGTCCCTTCGGTTTCAAAAAAACTTTTATCGCTGGTAAAAGTCGAACTTGAAGTTACGGTATATTTCTCTGAATCCTCATCATATTCATAATCAGGATAAGATTTTTCGGGTGCGCCGTCGCCGGGGCAATGATAAACTTTGGAATTTTCAGAGATATAGGGTTCCAAAATCTCCACCATCGGGAACAAAATCCCCATACCATCAACAATACTCGGCATGGTATTAATTGCCGGATATGCCCGATTATCGTCATAATAGAGTTGAATTGCCAAGCCGATTTGCTTCATATTATTTTTGCATGAAGTACTGCGAGCCTTGTTTCTGGCTTGATTAAGTGACGGCATAAGCAATCCTGCCAAAATTGCGATAATTGCAATAACCACCAATAATTCAATCAAAGTAAATTTCATTTGTTTAAGCATAAAAAAATCCTTTCTATCCAAGTCTGAACTACTTAACGATAAAAAGGATAAAATATTTTATAAAATTTTTCAAAAATTATCTTTTATTTTGTTTCTGGCGGATTCTTTCCAGATAAACTCGCATTTTCGCTTTGGTTGCAGGGTTCACAGAGGCGTCAAATTCGGTACGCTCTGCACCGCTCTGCGGAACAATCTGCTTATTACCTGACATTCTGATCATCCTGCGAGCTGTATCAAATCTTTTTGCATCCTGCTCCAACATCTCTGCTTGTTCGGCAGGAGAAGCCTTTTCAAAAGTTTCAACTCTGCTTGTAACGTAAGCATTAGCCTTATCTCTGAATTGGCGGCGACCCTTTTCGTCATCGAAATTCCGCAAGCCGTCATGAATAAGTCGAGCTTTCTGCCCTCCCGGAATTTGTTCTATAAAATCGGCTCTTTCCTCCAAAGTAAGCGCATTAAACTCTCTTGACCCCATAAATTTGCCGATGTCATCGCTGCTCATCTCCATCGGGTCGGGAGCGGCGGCAACTTGTATGTCAGTCGGCTTGAAAATGAAAACCAGCACCGCAATAATTACCAAAGCAATCAAAACAATAGCTTGAATTATTTTCTTCTTTGTTTTTTTATCCATAATTTCATTCCTTTCAGCAATTATTTATGGTCGGCCACGTGACCGTCACCCCAATAAACATTAACAGAACCCGGCTTACCGGCAGGGCCGTGAAACCAACGGAAGTCATACAATAACGGCATTTCACTTACAGTATATTTACCCGGGAGCAATTCCAAAATGGGTTCAAAATAGTCATAACTGATACCTTCCATTTCATAAAAAGTTTTATCTCCGGTCAAACTGGAAGTGGATGCTTCTTTGTAAGTTTCGGTTGCGGCATCGAAAACATAGTCATTATAACTTTTTTCCGGAAGTGAATCACAAGGACAGCGGTAAATTTTATCTTTTACACTGGTGTATGCAACTAAAATTTCAGGCATTGAAGGGAGAATATCTGAACCTCCGGTACTCGGCATAGTATTAACTGCCGGCCAAGCCTTATGCTCGTCATAATACATATGAACGAATTGTCCGATGTTTTTCAAATTATTTTTGCAAGAAGTACTGCGGGCTTTCGCACGAGCCTGATTAAGTGCCGGCATGAGCAAGCCGGCTAAAATAGCAATAATGGCAATCACTATCAACAATTCAATTAAAGTAAACAATGTAATTTTCTTCATATTTTTTCCTCCGTTTAGTTAAGTTTCACTTAAAACAATTCTAATTACCAATAATACCTAATTAACCTTTACAATTGTACTATATCATAAAAAGATAAAAAGTCAAATGACATTTCATCAGAGATGCGTTTTTTTATTAAATTGTGCAACAAATTAACCGAATCGTTACATTTTAAACACACACTTCGGAAAAAAGACAAAAAAAATGGCAGTCCTGTAAGGAGTCGAACCTCAGCTAAATGAGCCAGAATCACTTGTGCTACCATTACACCACAGGACTGTTTGATATATACAATATCACATTTTTTGAAAAATTCCAGTTTTTTTCTAAAAAAATCGAAGAAATTTTTGATTTTTGTGTTATATTATGTGATATACAAGCAAATTTCATGATTTTTACGAGGTTTTATGAAAGAAATTATTAAATATTTAAAAAATTTCAGCTGCGGTTTTTTTATGGGCGGGGCCGATGTAATTCCGGGAGTGTCAGGCGGCACGATTGCTTTTATCCTGGGAATCTATACAAAATGGGTCGAAGCAATCAGAGAATTGACCTCAATTAATTTTATAAAAGGCATTTTTACCGGAAAAATCAAAATTTTGAATTATCTGAAATCCGAAAATGCAAAATTTCTGATTTCTCTGCTTTTGGGAATTGTCGGAGCAATTCTGATTCTCTCAACTCCAATGAAATATTTGCTCGAAAATCACCCGGTCTATATCTGGGCATTTTTCTTCGGCTTGATTGCAGGATCGATTATTTTTATCCTCAAAGAGGTTAAATTAAGCCAAATCGGCAATATTATTGCAATTATCATCGGCACAATCGGGGCATATTATCTGGTCGGATTAGTTCCTGCGCAAACGACTAATGCCTGGTATTTTATCATTATTTGCGGAGCATTGGCAGTTTCGGCAATGATTCTTCCGGGAATTTCAGGGTCATTTATCCTTTTGATTTTGGGGAAATACGACTATATTATAACGGCTGTTCATAATCTGAAAGAGGGAATTTTGAGCGGCAAATGGGAGTTAATTATGTCGGCATCATGTGTCCTGATACTTTTCGGAATCGGTATTATTGTCGGAATTTCACTTTTTATCAAACTCCTTGCCTACCTTCTGAAAAATTACAACGAAATCGTTATCTCCGCTATGCTCGGTTTCATGGTCGGCAGTATGAGAAAAATTTGGCCGTTCAAAGTCGGCGAAAAAAATATTATCCCGGAGAAATTTAATAACGAAGTCGCATTGGCAATTGTACTCGCTCTGCTCGGAGTTGTTATTATCATTGCAATAGAACTTCTCTCAAAACTAAAAAAACAATCAAAGGAGTAAAATATGCATCCAATTCTTTTCACAATAGGCCCAATCACAATCAGTTCCTACGGCGTAATGGCGGCACTCGGCTTGCTGGCAGGTCTGATTATTATCAAATATAATCGGAAGTTTGCCGACTTATCTGATGATGACGCAAGTTCGCTTATCCTTTTGTCAATTGTTTCCGGGGTACTGGGCGCAAGAATATTCTATGTGGTGCAATTTTTTGACGAAAAATTCCGTCATAATTTACTCGGCATGATCCGCATTGATGAGGGTGGATTGGTCTTTTACGGCGGTTTTATTCTCTCGTTTTTTACGCTGCTGCTTTTCTGCTACAAAAAAAAGTTGGACACAATCAGAGTGCTGGATGTAATGGTTCCGTCATTGACAATCGGGCACGCTTTCGGTAGAATCGGCTGTCTTTTTTCGGGGTGCTGTTACGGGAAGGAGACCGATCTTTTCTGGGGGATAGTCTATCCCAAATATAGCGCGCCATTTGCCAAATACGGTGCAGTTCCATTGCACCCGACCCAGTTGTATGAAACATTTTTCAATATAATTCTCTGCGTAATTACCATGATTTTACTCCGCAAAAGCAAACGCGGAGTAACTTTCGGATTTTATCTGATCGCCTACGGACTTCTGCGCTTCCTCAATGAGTGCGTGCGTGGTGACCATGATTTACACGGCAACAGTTTTACCATTGCCCAGTATATCGGCTTTGGGATTTTGCCGCTCGGAATAATTTATTTAACCTATTTCTTGTGCAAGAAGGACAAAAAAGAAAATGCTTAATACTTTTGAAGTTACTGAAGAATTTGTCGGCGACCGTTTAGATATTTTCCTCTCAAAAAAACTTGACAATTTTTCCAGAAGCCAAATCCAGGAGATAATCAAAGAGGGTAAGGTCAAGTGCAATACCAATGTCACCAATCTCCCACGATTCGCCGTCAAGGAAAATATGATTGTCTATATCGAAACTCCCGATGCAGTCGCCGTAGAAGCATTGCAGGAAGAACCCTTTAACTTCGAAATACTTTTCGAAGATGACTCTATTCTGGTTATTAATAAGCCGGTCGATGTCGTAGTCCACCCCGGAGCAGGCAACCAAACCGGTACAATAGTTAATGCTCTCATGGGCCGCTACCCTGCCTGGAAAGAACTCTATGCCGAGGAAAATGTCCGCCCCGGTATCGTCCACCGACTTGACAAAGACACTTCCGGTTGCCTGGTTATTGCAAAAAATCCCGAAGTACAGTTCAAACTCTCCAAAATTTTTGCCGAGAGAGCCTGCGAAAAACATTACCTCGCAATCGTCCACGGAGTTCCTCGTAAGCATTCGGGAGAAATCTCAAATTTTATCGGCAGACACCCAGTTAACCGCCAAAAAATGGCAATCGTCGAAAGAAACGGCAAAGCCGCTATATCTCAATACAAAGTCCGCCAGTCAGGCTTGGTCGATAATGTGGCATTAAGTGTCGTTGCAGTTAAAATTCTTACCGGCAGAACCCACCAGATAAGAGTCCACATGTCAAGTATCGGACACCCGGTTTTGGGCGACAAGTTGTACGGCGGAGCGAAAGGAATTAATGTCGAACACCAAATGCTCCATGCCCATACTTTAAGGTTTCCACATCCGGTAACCGGTGATGATATGACATTCTACGCCCCGGTACGCCCGGATATCCAAGCAGTCATCGACCGCTTCGAACCTCTCAAAAATTTAATGAAGTAGTTTTACGCCGCCTTTTTTTGGGGGGCTTGCTTGCAGCCCCCCAACCCCCCTGCAACCG
>JAZRSP010000063.1:0-2626 GCA_045651565.1 Victivallaceae bacterium
AAGGTAAGAATGGCAATGAAATTTGTGTTCGCGGATGTAAGGTGTTCAAAAAGAAATATCTTCCGAGCAAAATACAGAAAAAACTAAAAGAAAGAGCTCCTGTAGACAAGGTTTCCGAGACCTTTATTCTTGTTGACTCTAAAACAGCATGGGAGTTGTTTGATATAAAACCCCAATATGATGGTTATAAAAGTACAGAGTGGACTATTTATCACCCCCATCCCAATAATCACTTATTGTTAGTTCCACGCGAAAAGTATTATACTGATATTTTTGAAGAAAAATGTCGCGTCTTTAGGGCCATATGTCAGGATTTGGGAGCAAAATCAGTTGAATTTACTGGAACAGCAAATACTGAAAAAGCAACAACTGTTGACGTAAGGGTCGAGGGTTCCGGCCCAGGAGTAAAAGCTGGAGCAAAAACTCACTATAAAAGAGAAATAAGAACAAGGATATTTGGTGATGGAAAGTTTAGATACAATGCAAGAACTATAAAAGACCCAAGAAATGGAATATATAAAGATTGGATAGAAAAAGAAGCAGAGTGGAAAGATTTGTGTGATGCCAGATTTCATAAAAATAAATTAACATCGTGGGGGGTAACATGGCAAGAGAAGGAAGAGAGAAATCTTGAAATAGATGTTGAAGTTAGCGCAAGTGTTTTTTGGTTTTCAATGGAGATACAAGTTGCTGTTACCGAAAAATATTATGATGCGAGTACTGTGAGTTTTAAGATCGAATTTTCAGAAGAAATCAGTAATGTTGAAGCCCAAAATTTGCCAACGCAGAAAACTGAAATCCCCCAATGCGATGTTTCTGAAAAAGAAATTACCCAAAAGAAGTGTTGGTGGGACATTACCACCTGGTTTTAAATAATATTATGCTGAAAGCCACAGTGTTGAGCCGCAATACCCAACACTGTGGGCGACTGAAATGGAGTATGCCATGATTAGAAAATTTGCAGTTTTTTTATTCCTGTTTCTATTGACATCTGCTGCATTTGCTGTTTCCGGATACCAGGCAGCTGCTGAGCGTGGTGATGCGCAAGCGCAATACCAGCTCGGGTTGTGTTATGGCAAAGGTATGAATGTAAAAAAAGATTACAGAGAGGCTGTGAAGTGGTGGCGATTGGCTGCTACACAAGGTCATGCAAAAGCTCAATTTAATTTAGGGCTGTGCTATGCGAAGGGGCTTGGAGTTGCCCAAAGCGATATTGAGGCGGTAAAGTTATGGCGTAAAGCCGCAGAAAAAAATGTTGTAGAAGCTCAACATAATCTCGGATTTTGTTACCTGTATGGACTTGGGATCGGTAAAGATCACACGGAGGCATTTCATTGGTTTCTTAAAGCCGCAAAAGCTGGCGATGCCATGGCTCAATATAAAGTTGCGTATTGTTACTA
This sequence comes from Victivallaceae bacterium, assembly GCA_045651565.1. Lineage (GTDB taxonomy): Bacteria > Verrucomicrobiota > Lentisphaeria > Victivallales > Victivallaceae > RGIG5270. Next base: position 1,401 of record JAZRSP010000063.1, read on the forward strand.
CAAAGGATATGGTTGCATAAAAAATGAACGCGAGGAAAAAAAGTGGCTTGAAGCCGCTGCCGAACAGGGTGATTTCGAGTCACAAAGGGAGTTAGCCTTTTATTACGATATGGATATGTGGTGTTATCTCTACCTGACATTACTGCGCGATCCTAAAAAGGCGAAACGGGCTGCTCAATTGGCTGCTATAGAAATTGCAAAAAGAGAAAAATGGTTGCTTAGAGTTGCTGAACGCGGAGATGCCGAAGCTCAATACAGACTCGGGGAGTTTTATTTATACGGTATTAACGGCATGAAAAAAGATCGGGCAAAGGCAATAAAATGGTTGCGTGCAGCCGCACGGCAAAACTTCCGGCCCGCGAAAGAAGAATTAAATAAGCTCGGCGAGACGTGGTGATATAATCGATTTTTTTTGTCAAATTGTAAAAATTGTTAATAACTTTTCGGGGCTTGGACTGAAAATGTCCAAGCCCCGGTGTTATTTTATACAACGTAGTGTAAGGAAAGCACTTTTTATCGCAGTCAGTTTGGTAGAACCCAAAACATCATAACCCAGAGAAAGGACAAATTTTATGCCGGAAAATGAAACTCCCCGCCCGACCAGAACTGTTATCGCTGCTGACTATGAATACCTGCAGGCACTTGATCTGAAACAGATCAACAAACTCTATTACAGCAAATTTTTGCTGAAACTTACAAGTCTCCTCTTTTTTGCTTCCGGTATATATATGTGCGGAATCGGTTTTATTTGGGAAGGCGTTATCCTCACTGTGATTGCAGCACTTTTTCTGCTGGAAGGATTTTTCCTGAAAATGGCAGTTTGGGCAGGATGGATTTTTTACGGCGTGATGATTTACGCATTTTCAGGGATATATACTGAAGTGAATAAAACTGTTGCCATTTGCACATATATCGTACTTGCCGGTATCGGGTTATGGTTGTGGGCAGTTTCGTGGGCACGGACAAATTCAAATTACGAATTCCCGTTGTGGCTGCTGCGGCACTTACGCAAACGGAAACAGCTTGAGCGTGAAGTGGAAACTTTTTTGATAGATGACAGAGGCAGCAGCGCAGATAAACCGGTGATCCTCTCAGAAGAACAACGCTGTCGAATAGCGATCCATGAAGCAGGACACGCAGTTTGTATCCGTTTGCTGCCTGAAATCGTGTCGCCGAAGCTTATTACCATAGATCCGGACCATTACCGTTTCGGTCGGGTGGAACAT
>JAZRSP010000064.1:0-3322 GCA_045651565.1 Victivallaceae bacterium
CAATGAACCGCAAATTACCAAAATCCTTTTTTCATCTTTTTCCGCGATTTCATCAATCAGTTTTTGAACTGTACTCCATTTTTCCAATTTTTCAAATGATTTATCCGATTTTTCTCGTAAAAATTGTGATAATTCATCATAACTGTAACTTTCCCGCCAGTCGTAAGCGATTTTCTTAAAATAAAACTTATTCGCCACCTTTTCGAGAAGTTCCAAGCACTGCATAGAATCTTTGTCCTTGAATGAGCCGAAAACAAAATCGTATTTGTAATCGCTATACGCCTCACGCAAACACTCAATCAATGAACTTATTCCGTCAATATTATGACCGCCGTCAATAATTAAATTTTTCGCCAACTTTTGACATCTGCCCGGCCACTCAACTTCACTAAAACCCTTCAAGGCAACTTCAAGTTCAAAGTTATATTTTTCACTCAAATACTTCAAAACATTGAAAACCAACCTTGCATTTCTCCGCTGCATTGCCCCGATTAAATTCAACTCAATTGCATAATTGTCAAGTTCAAACCTCTGCTTGCCGTCGCAATAAGAAAATGGCAAATTCTCCACACTCTCGCTCTCAACTAAATTTGCGCCAACTGCTTTGGCTTGCTTTCTTATAACTTGCAAAGACTCCTCGCTTGTAATTCCAACGAAGCAGTTTTGTCCGCTTTTGATAATACCTGCTTTTTCAAAAGCAATTTTTTCAACCGTATCCCCCAAAAACTTCTGGTGGTCAAGCGTTACATTAGTAATAACCGACACAATCGAATTAAAAATATTGGTCGAATCAAATCTTCCGCCCATTCCGGTTTCGAGAACTACGAAATCAACCCCCATGCGAGCAAAATAATTGATTGCCATAATTGTCGTAAACTCAAAATAACTGACCCCGTTACCACGCAATTTCATCTCATCGGCAATCGGACGGAGCAACTGGTATTCAAACGCCAAATCCTCCTCGGAAATCGCAATTCCATTGATTCTGATTCTCTCGGAGAAATCCATTAAGTGCGGTGAAGTATAAAATCCGACCTTAAAATTTACTTTTTGCAGAGATTTTTGCAGCATAGCACCACATGAACCTTTGCCGTTTGTCCCTGCGATGTGGATAATTTTCAAGTTTTCCCCCAAAGCACCTGACCTCTCGTGGAGTTCACAAGTTCTTTCAAGACCAAGGGTAATACCGCTCATCTCCAATTGGTTTAAATAATCTCTGAAATTTTCCATAAATCTTAATCAACTGCTACTTTTGACCAATTCGGAGTAGAAAAATACTTGCCGTTACTGAAAAGTTTGCGGCAGTTACCGGTTTTGCTGTCAATGACATACAAAGAAGACTTCATCGGTCCATCGGCTTTGCTGCAAACAATATGGCGGTTATCCGGCGCCCATGAGGGAGATTCCCAACGGCCGGTCAAATTAGGAACAAGTGCATTTCTTCCGCTGGAAACTTCCAAAATTGCAATACGATATTCGCCGTCAACTCTGGTAATATAGGCAATTCTATTATCAGTTGACCAATCTGGGGTATAGGCTTCACGGCCGACACTCGGCATTAATTTACTTTGAGAACCGCTTAAATTAGTTACATAGAGTTTCGGCACTCCTGACTTGTCAGAAAGGAAACAAATATACTTGCCGTCGGGACTGAAACAGGGGGATGACTCAACTGCTTTATCTCTGGTCAAGCGAGTCAAGTTACCGGTTCTTAAATCACGCAAATAGAGGTCAACCTGCTTGTCTTTGCTGAGAATCATTGCCATAAACCTGCCGTTTGGAGCAACTGCCGCACCGCTATTAAGCCCGTCAAATGAACTCAACTTACGAGTTCTTCTGGGATACAATATGGTTTCAAAAATACTGATTTGATTATTGCGGTAACTGCTGTAAACAACCGATCTGCCGTTAGGTGCAAAAATCGGCTCTACCGAAAGACCCTTGAATGAGGTAATTTGCTCAAAATTCTTTCCGTCAATATCGCTGATACAAATCTGACGGCTCTTTATATTGTCGCCATATGAAAAGACAATTTTTGACTGGCAAAGCACCGGTACTTTGAAAACCTGACGCAAAATATCATCGACCAGCATTTTAGCACATTTATTATTATCACCGTCACCGGCAATCCTGCCCGAAGCACGCACATTGCTTCCGGCTCTCAATCGATAATCCAAGCGGTTCGCATTGCCCGCCATTTCGAGAACGTAATCACCACCGCTTGAAGTTACATCAAACCAATTGGCAACTTTGAACATTCTTTCGATTTCTTTCTGTAAATCAGCAGGGATTTGAGCACTGCCGATACGCAAACTCGGATTGGCATTACCGCCTTTTTGAATCCGAATAACCTCTTCGGCGAAAATATTGCCGATTACTAAAAATGCACACAAAATAAAAACTGTCACTGAAATCTTTTTCATAATTCTTGTAAGTCCTATCGCTATAATGGGTTACTATTTTTTATTTACAATTACTCCTCTTTTAATATATCATATTGTTAAAAAAAATCAAGAAGTTTTAAACAAAAAAACCCCCGAAGTTTTCACGCTTCGGGGGAAACCCAAAAAGAGACATTAATTAAAAAATATCTTCTAGTTATTTTTCAATAAAATTACATATCTTTCAATGCTGCTTTGCGGCTCAAACGGATTTTGCCTGAGTTATCAATGTCGATAACTTTAACAGTGATAGTGTCGCCTTCGTTGCAAATATCAGTTACCTGATTTACACGGTAATCTGCAAGTTCAGAGATATGAAGCAATCCCTCGATACCGGGGAGAACTTCCACGAAAGCACCGAAGTCACGAACAGTAACAACTTTTCCGCGATAGATTTTGCCGACTTCTGCTTCAGCGGTTGAAGCGAGAACTCTTTCATGAGCCGCATCCAAGTGAGCTTTGTCATTTGCCATGATTTTGACTGAACCGTCATCTTCGATATCAATGCTTGCACCGGTTTCTTCGGTGATTGCACGAATATTTTTACCGCCGGGACCGATCAAAGCACCGATCTTGTCGGGGTTAATTTTGATTTCAAGCATCTGCGGAGCGCGCGGACTGACTTCTGCACGAGGAGCAGGAATACATGCTTCGATTACATCCAAAATCTGCAAGCGAGCTTCACGATTCTGCTGCATTGCCTGGCAGAGCAAGTCAATTGAAATACCGGGGAGTTTCAAGTCCAACTGGAAACCGGTGATACCGTCACGAGTACCGCAAACTTTGAAGTCCATATCGCCGAAGTGGTCTTCTGCACCCAAAATGTCAGTCAAAATAAGTGACTGTGAACCGTCTTCGCTGGTTACCAAACCGCAAGAAAT
>JAZRSP010000065.1:0-5928 GCA_045651565.1 Victivallaceae bacterium
TTCTTTCAAAGGAAAAGTAACTGAATCGGCAGTAACGCTCAAAAATGCTATTGAGGCGGTTGATGAATTGACCCGTCTGGCGGAGAAACTTTATACCTACGCTCACTTGAAGTCCGATGAGGATACTTCGGATAACAAAAACAAGTCACGCCTGAATAAAATGGCGGGGTATTTTGCCGAAGTTTCAGGAGCGACAGCGTTTTTTGAACCTGAAATTCTCTCATGCAACGAGGATAAACTCAATAGTTTGATCAATAGCCCCGAATTGGCATTTTACAAGCGGAGTTTGCTTGAGCTTTTGCGTGAAAAATCTCATACTTTGAGTGAAAAAGAAGAGCGGATTTTGGGACTGTATTCTGATGTGATGTCGAGTTCTGATGAGATTTTTTCGGTATTGAATGATGCGGATATGTCTTTCGGTTTGATTCGTGACGGCAGTGGAAAAAATGTTGAAATGTCGCACGGAAATTATCGGGTTTTCATGGAAAGCAGTGACAGAAAATTGCGGGAGAGAGCATTTAAAAAGATGTTTTCAACTTATGACAAGTACCGCAATACTTTCGCCGCTACATTGGACGGAACAACCAAACGTCATAGCATTACAGCCAAATTGCGTAATTATCCGTCAAGTCTGGCAGCTTCGCTGGCAGATGATAATGTTTCAGAAGAGGTCTATTTGAACTTGATTAAGACGGTGAAAAGTCGTGTGCCTTATTTGTCAAGATATTTGAAACTCCGCAAAAAGGTGATGAATTTAAAGTCGCTTAATATGTATGACCTCTATAATCCGCTGGTGAAAAATGTAAAAGCAGAGTACACTTGGGAAGAGGCAAAAGAGTTGGTCAAAAAGGCTTTGGCACCTCTGGGCGAAAATTATGTGAAACTTCTTGACCGTGCTTTCGCAGAGCGTTGGGTCGATGTCATGGAGAATAAGGGAAAACGCTCCGGAGCATATTCAAGCGGTTGTTATGACTCATATCCCTATTTGCTGCTGAATTTCAACGGGACATTGAATGATGTTTTTACCTTGGCGCATGAATTGGGACACTCAATGCACAGTTACTACTCCAATTCCACCCAGGAATTTCATTATGCTTCGTACAGTATTTTTGTTGCGGAAGTTGCGTCAATTACCAATGAATTGTTACTTTTTAACTACCTGTTAAAAAATTCCGATAATCAGGAGTTGCGAGCATACTTATTGGGACAATTGCTTGATGAAATTCGTGCGACACTCTACCGACAGACTATGTTTGCCGAATTTGAACTTGAAATTCATAAACTTGCAGAGAAAAATACTCCGCTATCAGGAGATTTGTTGTCTGAACTGTATTTCAAAATCAATAATGATTATTACGGCGAAGTTATCAGTAACCCCAATCAACTTATTGAAATGGAATGGGCGAGAATCCCGCATTTTTATTATAACTTCTATGTCTATAAGTATGCAACAGGTATGGCGGCGGCAGTGCAGTTGTCGCAGAATATTCTTTCGGGAGATCCGGACAAAATTGCGGCGTACTTCGGCTTCTTGAAAGCTGGTGACAGCAAAGATGTTTTGGATATTATGCTTGACGCAGGAGTTGATTTAAGTTCGCCTGCACCGATTGAATCGGCACTTGAATATTTTAACTCAACTGTGATTGAGTTGGAGAAAATTTTATTGCAAAAAAAGTAATTAATAATAATTGTTTTTTGCAAAAATAGTGTTATATTACTTTAATTATGATGAAAATGTAACATAAATGTAAAACAGAAAGGAAAATTATGTTCAAGTTTTATCGTTCAATTCCGCTTGTGTGGAAAATGGGAGTTGCCTTTGTTGTAGGTATTGTTTTGGGAATTATTCTTTTCCGTTTAGGTGATGCACCGTCGGCAACGAAAGCAATCAGCTTTATTTCTCCTTTCGGGACAGTATTGATTTCAATGTTAAAAATGATCGTTATTCCGATTATTTTCTTCTCTTTGGTTTCAGGTGCTGCAAGTTTGCCGATTAAAAAGTTCGGTAAAATCGGCGGTGCAGTTCTGCTTTGGTACTTCTTTACTTCATTGTTTGCAGGGGTATTCGGTTGTGCTTTGGCATTGATTATGAGCCCCAAAATGGATAATTTCCGTGAATTGTCCAGCGAATTTGCCGGTGCGGTAGATGCTATGAAGACCAAAGGCAGTTCATCAGGCGGATTTGCTGAATTTATCAACAGCCTTTTCATGAATCCGTTTCAGGCTCTTGCGGAAGGTAACTTTTTGCCGATTATTATTTTCGCATTGCTCTTCGGTATTGCCATCAGAATTTTGATTGATAATAATGGCGAAGACAGCGAAGTCGGCAAGTCAGGAGGTGTGCTTTTGCAGATTTTTGATATTTCTCAGAAAGCAGCATTCAAAATTATCGACTGGATTATGGAATACTTCCCGTTTGGTGTATTTGCTTTGACCACTGTCAACTTCGCAACCTACGGAGCGAAACTTTTTATGCCGTATTTCCAAATTACCGTATGTGTGATTGTCGGTGTGGCTTTGATGGTATTTTTGATTTATCCGATATTGCTTGCGATATTTTGCAAGGAAAACCCGTACAAGGTTATCTATCGAATCAAGGAAGCGATTTTTACTGCATTCCTGACTCGTTCAAGTGCGGCGACCTTGCCGGTTTCATTTAAAATGATGAATGGTTTAAAAGTTCGCCATGAATTATCAAGTTTCTCGCTGCCTTTGGGTGCTACAATCAATATGGACGGTGTTTGCGTGCATTTGCCGGTATTTGCGATTTTGGCGGCTAATATTTTCAATATTCCATTAACTCCGGTACAGTTGGCAATTTTGGTTGTATCTGTGGTTTTCGCATCAGTTGGAGCAGGAGGAATCCCCGGCGGCAGTGTGTTCTTGCTTTTCATGGTTTTGAGTAACTTGGGACTTACTGATGCGCAAACTGCGACAATCGTGGCATTGGCAATCGGTATCAATCCTTTGCTTGACATGTTTGAAACTGCATGTAATGTTACCGGCGATAATATTTGTACTTACATTATCGGAAAAAAGAGTAACATGCTTAAAGATTAATCTCTGAAAAAATTATAAGGGGATGTTGCAAAAGATTAAGTTTTGTAACATCTCTTTTTTTATTGTACAATTTTGATTTTTTAATTTCTTTTTAATAATTTTTTCAAAAATTGCTTGATCGGCTCTTCGAAGTACATAAGTTTTTGAGTTGCTTTGGCCGGCAGGATTTTGTGATAAAAATTTACAATAGCTTTTCCTGTAAGTTCAATCGCCGCAGATATGTGTTTTTTTACTCCAAATTTACGGTATGAAGTTAAGTTGTCTGCCAGTTTGCAACTGCTTTCGTGCAAGGAAGCTGCAGAGGTGACGAATTGGGTTTCGATTGCCATTTTTTGCAAGGCATAGGCAATTAAATTGTCGATATTATCATTGCCTTGGTCGGCAAAGTAGTTTGACTCAATCAGTTTATGCAAAACCCCTGATTTGATATAACAGCAATTCAACATGCAAGTTGGCACTCCATATTCCATCGGATAAGGTGCCTGATTATAGAATTTTTTAAGAAAATCTATATCTGATTTGCTGTGCATATCAGTATAATCACAGAAAAGCAGTTCAGGTGCAATCGGGGATAATAATAGTCCGCAATTATTGTTTTGAGCAAGAATTTCCGCACAATTTTGCATGAAATTACTATTTAAAAGCATACTTTTTGCAGTGTAATTACGCAAGGTACAGTTAAAAAAATCACTTTCATCGCTATTGATTTGGAAGTTATTGACCAAAATAATTTTGTCGTTTTTCAAAAGTTCAGGAAAAAGTTCTTTAATTAAAACTCCCCAAGATGCATTTTCTAATTCTGTTGGAATAACTTTGAGTTTCCAATTATCAACACCCAAAGTGTCGATTTTTTTCAGTAGATTCGGTGCGATTGCCACTTGTACAGAAAAGAGAGACTTGCCGTATTTTTGATAATAGAAATCAAGCAGTTCTTCGTTTTCAAGAGCAATGAAAACTGCTAATTCAGTATTAGAATTTTCCTGTATGGAGCAATCGGCAATATGCAGCATATTGGGAAAATTCCGAAGCCAGGACAGCGGACTTGTTCGTTTCTGGTGGTTTATGATTAATTCAATAGGGTATGAACTCTCAATTCGTTTAAACATATCAAAAATTTCTCCTGAATGAGAGTATGGATTTTCCCGTTGATTATAGAAGGATTTGACCTTCAAAAGCGGTGAATGTCCCTTTTCGCAGAAGTAGCCGCCGCTTGATGTGCAGTAATTTTCATGGTGGCCAAGTTTTTCGCATGGTCGTAAATCTGACAGTTTAGAATAGGCGTCGTACTTGAACTTTTTTGCCATGGTTGTAGTTAATCGTAATTCTCCATGGCGGATTACGCCCCAATAGGTGTATTGAGCTTTGATTGTTTGCCAGAATCGCCAAAAAATTTTGGAAGTAAAGACTTTTTTGCTGAAACTTACAAAGTATGAGCCAATATGATAATCAAATCCCATATATGGACTTCGTATTCCTATACCCCATAAATCTGGGTTGCGATTATCCATTTCATTAAACATTTCTTCAAAGGAAAAAATCGGACCATAGCAGGTAGAGTTGGTGATAATTAAGTCATCATAGGATGTAAAAAAATCTTTGCCTTTGGAGAGAATCACATCTTTCCAGGCAGTAAAATCGTATCCGCGATTGTGGTGAAGAATCCGCTCGGTAGTGAAATCTGTAACTTTATGAATTTCCTCATTGGATAAATTTGAGTTGCTTATAAAAATAATTTCAATTCCCAGGTCATGATAACTTTTTAATTGATAGATAATATGTTCATCAATGATATTGTGAATATCATAATGGAGATAAAGTATAATTTTTTTATTTTTGATTGCCATATTATTTGTCACCTTCATTGTATGTTACTGCTGACAAAAATAACTCCATAACAGTTGGACTTTGCAAACCACTGATTTTTCGTTTTATTTTGCGTATGATTGCATGTAGTTTATTTAATATCTTCAAAATTTTATTGGACAAGGTCGGGAGAAAAATGATATTTGTCCCAAAAATTTCCATTTTTTTGAAACCGCAAATATTAAGCATTTGAGATAAACTTGCCGATGTATAGCCGGTAACATGGGTAAAGTCATTGTATCTCATAAAAGTATTATCATACGATGCCATATTGGGTGTTTCAATAATTAAACAACCATCTTTTTTCAAAGCTTTGCGGCAATTAGCGATAAGCTCAATAATATCCTCTTTTGAGATATGTTCAATTACATGAATTAAGGTAATTACTGCATATTTATTTTGATTTTCAAGAAGGAATTGATTGGTATTTTCCACGAGTTGACAATTTAGATCTCTCGCCTTGCAAGCCTCGATAGTTGATTGAGATATATCAATCCCCTCATAATTAGCATATCCCCATTGTTTCATGCAATAAAGCATTTCACCATTGCCGATACCAATATCTAAAACATATTCTGTTTTATCCTCCGGGAAAAATTTTTGATAATTTACCTTGAACTCTTTCACTTTCCAATTAGAGAAATCAGTTCCGACAGTGCTGTTTTCTAAATAATTTTCGTAAATATTTCCCATGTATAGTTTTTCCCTTATTTTTTCAATAATTCTGCTGCTCCTCGACACTCATTTTCGAAGTTTTCAAAATTCCATTCGACGGGAAAATCTCTGCATTGTTTCGGCTTGACGGGATTAATCATGCAAATTTTATTGACATCGTCGTAATAAAGGCAGGAACCGTCCTTTTTTTCGTTAAGCGATAATCCTTTTCTGTCGTGTCGGAGAATAACAAATTTTTTCATATATTCTTCAAAATCAAATTGCAAAAAGTTTGCGATTTGCTGAATTTCTTCCAGAGTGACATTGACATAACCATGCCATTTGCAACAA
>JAZRSP010000066.1:0-1264 GCA_045651565.1 Victivallaceae bacterium
CGTGTTTTTTCAAAAATTGAATTATTCTGCATTCAACAAAAACGCCTTTCGGATTTCTTCAAAAATTAACTTTACAACCCAAATTCAAAACCGCCCGCTTTTCGCGCTGCATAATCAAAACCACCAATACCGGCAAAAAAAGAAGCAATTTTTAATTTATTTTTGCTCATTTTTCACTTTTCCATTCATTGTAGCCAGTAAGTGCTATTTTGGCGGGCAAACCTCAAGCTGCCCATTTTTTGTTACGACATAATCACGGCTCCCAATTTTTATGCAATTGCGCTCTAATTCTTCGCCAGTAGCTGCAAACAAATCGCCCCATTTGTTTTTAGCGACATAACCCCCCAGAACTACCACATCCCGGATCGTTTTATCGCGAATAATTCGAAGCTCGCACCGGCCATCCACCATAAAGCAAATGTAGAGCGTTTTGCCGCCAAAAGCAGAAATGGCGCGAAATACATCTTTTGCACACCGATCAAAACTAACTGTCTCGATAACTTGCCTGTAATCTGCGCGAAATTGCCAAAATCGCGTTCTGACACGAATTATATCCCTGCCTGCTATAACATCCCACAGAGTCCTCATATCCGCTGCCCTCCCCCGGCCAATTTCCAACAGGTAGATTTAACAATGCAATTTTCACATTTTTTGCAGCTCGGGCCGCTGCATCCGGCAGGACGAGCAATCAAACGCTTTTTCTGCTTAAAAATGGCAGTATATTTGCGCACTTTTTCAAGGCGGCTAATATATGGTTTTACAATATCGAGATTGTATTCACAATATTCAATTTTGAAATCCTGCGTATTTTTATTCTCACACAAAACAAAACCGTGTTCAAGCCCTGTCAAATACAAATATAATTGTAATTGCAAATGTGCTGTAGGATGCCGCTTGTTAACATCATAGCTATAAGTATTCATACTCTTAATTTCGCCGACCATCGGCTCCTGCGAAAATTCTTCAATTCTGCAAATTATGTCCGGCGAATAGTACAAATTATAGCGTTTATCGTAACAAGTACAATCCAATTCGTTCACTTTTGATAAGCCGCCGCGAAGAAAAAGCCGCTGCCATTTTTCGTGTACCGCGTTCCCCTCTTCGAAAATTCGCAGTAAATTTACTGGTAAATTTTTGCTCCCGTCCTGGCGATAAAATTGACATAATACCTGCGCACGGTAACAAAATTTATCATCACTAGCAATAATCCCGCTCGCGTGCAGTCCTTTGCGCTCCTCCGTTTCCAGCCCGCGCGTCGCGACGG
>JAZRSP010000067.1:0-2753 GCA_045651565.1 Victivallaceae bacterium
GCAATCAGAACTGCCTGTACCTTTTACTTTACTACGGGAATGGGTGTGGGGCCAACAAGATGATTTTTGCTTTAAAAAATTCAAAGATTACTGTGAAGCTAATCTAAAAGAGGTTGAACACTCAAATAATTGGTTGAAATTCATTGGCGACAAATCTCCGGATAAAAATACTTGGAATGAAATTATAAAAGCAATACAGGAATTAAAAGATTACGAACTAGTTGTAACTAATGCCAATAATGTTATACAAGATGATATTTCTCTCTTTTTTGCCCGCATCGGGCGCGGCGGAGTAATGCCATCGGAAGAGGAAATAGCATATTCTATCTTGAAGGCAAAAATGGATAAAATTGGTGACAAATTTAATTTCAAAACGAAAATTGAAGCTATTGCCCAAGAGGGGTATGCGCCGCCGCATCGCATTGCCAGCTTGTTGATACGTTGTTTTTGTTCCGCTGAAAACGAATTTTGTAGATCATCAATATTCTCTGAAGTTCAAAAGATATGTCAAACAGAAGGAAAAAAAGAAGAATTTAAAACATTTATAACAAATGCAAACGTCTTGTTCCATAATGTGATTGATAATTTAAAAATGCCGAAGTGGCATATTTCCCGTTATTGCAATTATGCTAATGGCAATATATTTTTGTATTTGTTGCTATCGTATCGAGATGATGCCAATTCTTTTGCCGCAGCTATTCGAGTGGCAGAATATGTGCATTGTTTCTCCAGCGATCCGGGGCGTGTATTCAACTATATACGAACAACAGACGCATCTTCTGGAATAATCAGGGCATTAAGAGAAACATATTATGGCACCTATATATTACAGTACCCAATCCCGCCTGATTCACTCACGTTTGATTCTTGGAAAGAGTGGTTGAATAATCCACAAAATCAAGCAGCTGCCAATTTGCTGAAATATGGTTACAATAAAGCTAATATGTATAGCATTTTGCTATTTGCTTGCCGGGAAAGTTTACCTGATTACGATCCAAATTCGGAAGATTGGAAAGATGATGTTTGCCCTTGGGATTATGATCATATTTTGCCTCGCAGTTGGTTTGATGACATCGCAAATTTCGACGATGCAGATTTGTGTATTGCGTTAAAAGATTCTATTGGCAATTTGGCGCCTTTAGATTTTTCAATTAATCGCTCTTTGTCCGATAATGACCGAGATGCTAATTACCCTGGCACTGAAGATATGAAAAAAAAATTATGCATTGAAAATTTTTCTGGGTACAAAAGAGACGAATTCAGAAAATTAGATACTGCCAGTTCCAGATTGACTTTTATAAACAATACAATTACCAGATTTTGTAATATGTATAGTAAATGGTATGAAAAGTTTGGCATTGGATTTGAGAATATTTTAAAAACAGATTCAAGATACATGATATTTAAGACTCTGAAATTACCCGTTTACTATGTGGAAGGAGGACGGCAGTTTAAAATTACCGAAGGAGATAATGATATAAATTGGATTCGCCCATGGTTAGCAGTTGGTTGCGACGCTGAATATAACGGCAAAAAATGTTTGTGCTGTATTGCCTCGGATGGTAATGTTTGGGAAGTTGGTTACAGACGGCATCCTGATGCTACTGAAATAGACGGAGATAGCAATAAATGGTGGTTTGAATGTTATGTCTATGATAAGCCGGAAAATGCAGAAAACAAATTTCAAGAAATTATGCAAGGGAGAAACAAACAATGAAATATGAAATGTATAAATTTTTAACCGATCGCAATCCAGATGGCAGTGTTAGCTACTCGCAGGAAGATATGGAGATAATTACTGATGAACATCAGTTTGAGCAGAATTTTATCAAAGAGTATCTTGGTGAATCGTACGATGTGCTATTAAATGAAATCAGAAAACGGATTGTCGGAATTGCTGAATTTGCCTATAATGATGAAAATGACGCAGTTCATTTAATGGCTGATAGCGGAGAGGTCGGATCCGACAAATACTTTGTAAGAATTTACATCAGTTTATGGGGTGAAGCGTTGAATCAACATCAGGTATGCAAGTGTGGAGAAAAAATAGAGGAATGGACTTGTTCGCAAGAAACAACTTCGCACCGTTTAGTTTTTACCCACGATGCAGACAGGGATTTTTTTGATAAAGTTTTATTTCTTTTTTAATCACACAGGCAAATTCTGAGAGTTGCCGCTCAAAATTTGACCAGCTGACACCATTCGCCGTTTCGAATTTGGATTGAAACGGCGTTTTTTTATTTTGGCACGCTTTTTGCTTAATGGAGATTGCAAGCAAAAAATGGAGGTGCTTATGAAAAAATATGTTGAAAAAGTTGATCGTTGGAAAACCGCAAAGGTTTTGGATTTCCTCGGCAACTTTCTGAAAAACCATCAGGGAACAGTTAATGACAATGACCTTTCAAGCCGATTACTGATCTTACGGAAGATTTCGATTGGGAAAAGAAAATCAAAGCGGTTTTCCCTGCAAAAACTGTTGCCCGCATGGAAAACTTCAGCAGGAGTCACGATCGGCTGGACTTTAGTGACGATCCGCAGGAATTTTTCCGCGAAGTCTGGAATTTCTCTTATGCCCGCAAACGCTTTTGCTGTATGCTTATTGAAGAAATAAAAACTTTGCTTGAAAAGTATCCGCTTGAAAAATACACAAACGAAATTTTTCCGAGGCAACTTGCCGAATTGCAGAAAACTTTCGGGCTCTCTGACCTTGAAATCAATATTATGTTGGTGCTGGCTTTTGTCAGCAACGATAT
>JAZRSP010000068.1:0-8781 GCA_045651565.1 Victivallaceae bacterium
GTAAGGATTTAACTATAAATAAAAAATACTTTTTAACTATATTTTATTGATAACTAATCTTAATATAATAAAAATTTTCCTGATTGCAAATAAAAAATGATCGTTTCCCTTAAAAATTAAGATTTTTTGCCATAAGGATAAGGGAGAAAACTTAAAGAGGCGTCAGCGGAATTGCTCAAAATACTCCCGATAGACTGCACATAACGAAATTCATGATTATTGATTGCATTGCTGAAAATTACCGATAAAAAATGCTTAATGATTTGGAATTTATCAAATTCTTCAAAGACATCCCAACTTACACACACATCGCTCATCTCCCAATTACCGCATGGAGAGAGCAATCGCTGACTTTTTGGGCAATAGAGATAGAAACTCTCTTTCATTCTGGCAATTTTTATATCTTTCAGTCCGCATTTTTCTAAAATTCCAAGTGCAAAAACCACCCAGAAACTACTACAGCCGTAACGGTTATCTAAAACAGTCCCAAGCAAATATAATTCGCAATCATTGATATTTTCGCCTACAGAAACAGCTTTTTGGTTACGCATAAACTCTGCCAAAGTTTGCATTGCGTCTTTGGATTCAGCAGGAAAATCTCTCAAAAATTCTTTAATCAACTCTTGCAGTTCCAAAAATGAATCCTTGTCAAACCACAGCAAATGCAGTTGAATTAAAATATCGAAAACACTTAAATTCTGTTCGTTTTTCAAGTGGATATATTCTCGCAAAATTTCCCGCCTTTTCCGCAAAGTCAAATATGCTTCCAGTTGATGACAGCGGCGGCGGAGGCTTGTGTTTTCACTCTCCTGCAATTCAGCAAGAATAATCGACAATGAATCCTGATATTTCTCCATGATTTCCACCATTGCCGCTCTTGCGACATTGTCATCATCATCGGAGAGTAAGTTTAATAAATCTTTGAGATATTTATCCATAAACGATTATTTTTTGCGTTCCGGGAAAATTCCGACCAAGGCGTTTTGAGCGATTTTACGGACATCATCGGGGAAGTCTGAACGGATAATCCAACGCAGAAAATTCGGGTCTTGCTCTGCGACATCTTTTAATTTTTTTCCGTTATTTTTGCCGAAATTGATTACCACCTCATCATCCTGCCATTTGAAACGACGGCTTTTATCCACAGCATCAGGGTCGCTATTGTTGCAGAACTCATGAAGTTCGTCCAAGTTTCTCGGAATTTCCGCATGTTTTGCCAACTGACCCAAAAATACTTCAAAGGTCGCTTCGGTATCGGCACTGGCACTATGGGCGTCCTCCAACTTCTTACCGCAAAAAAATTCATACGCTGCTGACAAATTTCTCGGATAAAGGCGGCAAAAGATATTAAAAACATCAATAATGCGGCAGTTTTCTGTGGAAAATTCAACTCCGACACGGGCAAACTCTGCTTCGAGCATCGGGATATCGTATTTTTGAATATTGTATCCAGCCAAGTCGGAATCGGAGATATAATTTTTTAAATTTACGGCAATGTCACGAAAAGTCGGAGCTTCGGCGACATCAGCATCATAAATACCGTGAATTTTGCTTGCGCTATCCGGGATATGCATTTCCGGATTGACTTTTCTGGTATTGATTTTTCTACTTCCGTCCGGGAAAACTTTCATTACAGAAATTTCCACAATTCTGTCACGCTGGGGCGAAGTTCCGGTTGCTTCCAAATCAAAAAATACCACCGGCTTATCAAGTTTTATATCTCCAATCATAAATATTCCTCTATTGCCATAAAATTATTGTTAAATTATCTTCCGCGCCTGCAATGTAAGTTGCAAGAACTAACTTATTCAAAGCCGCCTCATTACTTGGAGCCTCGGCTAAAATTTTCTCAATAGTTCCGTCGCTTATCTGGTGATTAAGTCCGTCGGAACAAATTAAATATCGGCTTTTTGAATTACGTTTAATGGTCTGTATCTGCTTGGGCAAAGAAGAAATTTTTTCTTTTACTCCGACGGCTTTGGTCAAAATATGACCGTATTCTGCCACAGAAATATTTGGAATTTCAGGGATTTTTTCTTCGCCGTATTTTTTGTATTGCGCAAGTAACGTGTGGTCTTCGGTATGCAGAATCAACTCTTTTTGGCTGTTAAGTTCATATAATCTGCTGTCGCCGACATGGACAAAAACAATATTTTTTTCCATAATTACCGCCGCAACCAAAGTTGTGCCGATAAAGCATTTTTGGTACTCGGGAGTTCGGGTATTTAATTCATAGAGTTCGGCATTTACTGTTTCCACGGCTTGCAGCAAAAAGTTTTCCACCTCTGAAACCGACTTCAAGTCTGCCGCTTTCTGCTTCTCAAACTCCTGATAAAAAAGTTCGCAAATAAATCTGCTCGCCGTATCGCCATGACCGCAACCGCCGATTCCGTCGGTGATTACCGCCAACTGATTACGCTTGGAGAGGTCATCGGTGAAAACAAAAGAGTCTTCATTTCTTTTCCGGACTTTGCCGAGCAAAGATATACCGATTATTGAGAACTTTTTCATAATTTGCTATTCTTATAATTTTACGCTGTTAATAATTTCGCTTACACTTTTGATATTGTGGCGATCCAAATACTCATTGATCCCATCAATAATCTCAATTGTTGCAGTGGGATTGATGAAATTGGCAGTACCGATTGCTACGGCAGAAGCACCGGCAATCATAAATTCAATTGCATCGGCGGCATTCATAATTCCGCCCATGCCGATAATCGGCACCTTTACTCTGCGAGCAACATCGTAAACCATCTTAATTGCCACCGGCTTGACACAAGAACCGCTCAATCCGCCACAAACATTGGCAATTTTCGGGCGATGAGTTTCAATATCTATCGCCATTGCGCCGAGGGTATTGATCAGAGAAACCATATCGCTTCCTGAATCGACTACTGCACAAGCAAAATCACCGATATTAGTAACATTCGGGCTTAATTTAGTAATAATCGGCAGCTTGGTATTTTTGCGAACCATTTCGACAACGCTTTTTGCCAATTTAATATCAGTACCGAATGCGGCACCACCCTCTTTTACATTAGGGCAGGAGATATTGATTTCCAATGCGCTGATTCCCTCTGAATTGCTATCCAGAGCGGCAGCAACTTCGCCGTATTCTTCCAGAGATTTGCCCCAGATATTTACGATAGTTGTTGCTCCGACTTTGCGCAGAAACGGCATGTAATGCTCGTCATGCAAAAATTTTTCAACCCCCGGCCCCTGCAAACCGATTGCATTAATCATCCCGCCGGGGACTTCCACTGCACGCGGCGTAGGGTTGCCGTCAGATACTTCCATGCGAATACCTTTTACCACGACTGCGCCCAAACGGGAAATATCGAAAAAGTTGTGATACTCCATGCCGTAACCGAAAGTTCCGCTCGCAGTCATCACCGGATTTTTTAAATTCAAACTACCTAATTTTACTGTCAAATCTGCCATGATTATTCTCCCAGATAAACTTCTTTTACATCAAAAACCGGCCCTTCGTAGCAAGATCTGGCGTAACGCCATTTCTGCTCGTTATCGGCATTAACTTTGACCACGCAGGCGAAACATGCACCGATTCCGCAGCACATCACATGGTCTAAACTGACTTCGCCTGATAAATTCTGCTGCATCATAAGTTTGCTTAATGCCATTAACATCGGATGTGGACCGCAGGCGAAAAATTTAAGTTTCTTGCCGGGATTTTCGGCGATAACATCTTTAATCAAGTCTGTTACTAAACCTTGACGCCCAACTGAACCGTCATTGGTTGCAATTCTGACATCAAAGCCCAAGTCTTTGTATTTTTCGGTCAAAATCACATCGCGTTCACCCCTTGCACCGAAAAGGAAACAACCTTTGACCGGAGAATTTTTTGCCAAAATATAGGTCGCCGCCGCTCCGTAACCGCCGTCAACGATTACCGGAAATTCATCTTCTGCCACATCACTGTATGGCTTGCCCAAGGCAGACAACAAGTCGCAACAATCACCGACTTTTTTGCTTGCCAAGCGTTTAGTTCCGTCGCCGACAACTTTGTAAACAACTGTAACACTGCCGGCCTCCTTGTCGGTATCGTGGATACTGAAAGGTCTTCTGAACATGCGGCTTGAAATTTGGTCGATTAAAACATGTACGAACTGTCCTGCCCGTGCTTTTTCAGCGATTTCCGGGTGATAAAAGACAATTTCGTAATAGTCGCTTTTAAAATTTTCATTTTTTAAAATTGTTCCGTACTTCATAATCTCTCTCATCTTTGTTCTATATATTAAAAATTAAACTTCTTATTGCCAATGGTTCAATCACAAAAAAGTTGAATGAGTAAATCATTTCTTCGGTTAATTTGACCGCATTCAAAGCTTTTTCAAGCGGAATATCAATATTCTGTATATCTAAATTCTCAAAAAGTTCATTATTGGGCAAGTCCTCAAACTTCGCTCCCTGTGCAAGCAGCGCAAGTTGGGCAAAAAAGCAGTAGATTGCACTTAAAAATTGCCGTCTTTCGCCGATGTAACGCCCGACGGAATTATCACTCATAAGCAAGCTCAAGCGTTTAACTAAACGCTCATCGAACTCTTTTGCCTGCTCAATTTTCGGCATAAATTCTGCTTCGACCTTTTCGGCGGCTTCATCTTTCAAACTTCCGGCAATTTCGATAATTTTGCTTGCCGCATCTTCCAGAGCAATCAAGTCATCTCCGGCATAAAATGCCTGATAGAGTGCCGCAAAAAGTTCCTGTTGATGACCGAAAGTAAAATTCAATTTTTTATCCATCAATGACAACAAGTGACATCTGGAAACCGTCGTCGGCAACAATGACTTCGGATTGGCAGTAACCAAAATAATCAAACTCTCTTTCGGCGGTTCTTCCAGAGTTTTCAGCAGAGCATTCTGTGCTTCGCTATTCATACGGTCTGCCTCGTAAATGATACCGACTTTCCGTTCTGCTCGACTAATTTTGGTTAAGTAGAAACTGTCAGTAAAACTTCGGATTGTATTCATTGCCGGATTGGCGGTATCGCCGACTTTAATCTGGAAAGCTTTACCCTCCGGAGTAACTTTTGCCATTTCTGCATAGTTGTCCTGGTCTATCATGCGGCAAATATTGCACACTTGACATGGTTCACCGTTTTCCTTTTTTTCTGGGCAGCAGGAAATTTGAGCGAGGGCCAAAGCGAAATTATTGCGGGAAGCCTCCATGTCACCCTGAATCAAAAACGCATGTGCCAAATGCTTTTTCTTTGCAGCATTTGCCAAAGCCCCGATAAGTTCAGGATATTTTCGTTTCATTTCATCAAAGTTGCTCATCTACCAACCTGCAAATTTGTTGATGCACCTCTTCAATGGAAGCGGTTGCATCGATAATTTTAACTCTATTACTGTTTTCTTCGGCAATTTTCTTGAAACCCTCTTCAATTCTCTGATAAAAGTCAATTTTTTGAGATTCGAAACGGTCAAAAAGCTGCTGATTGCCGTAGCGTTTTTTTGTGCGTTCAAACCCGACTTCCAGCGGCAAGTCGAAGTAAATAGTCAAATTCGGCATTGCGTTGTCGATTGCAAATTTATTTAAATCTGCAATGAAGTTCAAATCCATATTTCTGCCGTAGCCCTGATAAGCCGTAGTTGAGTCAAAAAATCGGTCGCAAATGACCCATTTTCCCTCATTTAACGCTTTTTCGATTACATTAACCACATGCTGATTGCGAGCGGCTTCCATGAGCAGCAATTCGGTTTTGTCGGAAACTTTTTCGTCGCCTTGGAAGTGCTTGATTATGGCGCGCAACTCCTCTGCCAACGGAGTTCCTCCCGGTTCCCTAGTAGTAACAACCTCAATACTTTTTGAAATTAAATAATCTTTCAAGAGGTTTATCTGGGTAGTTTTCCCTGCACCCTCCGAACCCTCAAAAGTGATAAATTTGCCACGATTTTCCATAATTTATTTTATAAACCTCTGTGCTTTCCTTTAAAACATAATTTATTGCATGCCGGGCAGCGGGCATAGTTATATTGGCTCAAAAAGGTGTGATGACACTCCTCACAGTGCAGAATCATGTCGTTACTCAATTCCCACGAATCACGGTGACGACGCACAACTTCCCGAATCCATAAATATACTATTACCCCCAACCACAAAAAGAAGTAAATTAATAGCAAAGTTGTTTCACTTACTTCAATCATTGAATATCTCCCGGTAATATATCGTATAGTAGACCGCTTTGTCTAATTTTTTGCCGTTCAAAGCTTTTTGCAAGGCGGTGTAACTCCATAAATCCAACTCACGAGTCCCATTTCCCGAACCCTGAATAATATATAAATTCAGTTCGCCATCGGCGGAACTGATTGCTTTTATTATTGTATTTTTGGGGTTATGGCGATCAAACCGCAAATTTTCATCGTTGTTTGCAAGTTCGAAATAACTTCCATCAGACCCCAGAGCCAGCGGATATTTAAATTTTTCCGGAATAACTGAACTTGGGAAATCAATGTCAAAATTATTCACCTCTGTTACTTTTTTTGTCGCAAGTGTCGTCTGCGGACGGTCAAAATTGCGTTCTGGGATAGAAACAGTATATTTCTCCTCGGTATCCGGCAAAAATTTCACATTGTCAAAGGTAATTTGTTCTTTGCTTTTCAAGTATCCGCTGTATCCGTTTTTATTTCTTGAATCGGTTGCCATTTTCGGGTCATAAAACTTTAAAAATCCCGCCAAACTTGCTTTTTGGTCGACACTTAAAAGTTGTACAGTTCCCTCGTTGCCGGCAGAGTTATGGCTTTTCGGTTCTTTTTTGGCAAAAAGGACAAAAAGCAACCCGTGAAGCAAAAGGGTTAAAAAAATTGCTTCAACTATAATTTTGGTTTTATTTTGCTTCAGGTTTGACTTTTGCATATCCATAATACATTAATCTTGAACTTCTGTTTCAAATATAACCTCTTCGTGCGCCTCTTCGTCGGAAACCATGATAAATGATTTAAGGCGTTTTTTCTCCAAAATGACCATGACATTGGTCAATAAATCGACAGACGCATTTTTGTCTGCACAAATAATTACCATTTGACCTTCCGGCAAATTAAGTTCCGCCAATCCGCCAAGAAGCAGTTCCTGGTCGTTGTAATAAATTTTGTACTGTTTAGTATCTCCGGCAATGGAGATGAGGTGCCGTTCCAAACTGGTCGAACTTGCCTGCTCAACCTGCGGTAATTCAACTCTGACACCTTTGAGCTTAACAAAAGAGGTACTGATAATGAAAAATATCAGGCACAAGAAAAGTACATCTATCAAACGCGTCAAGTCCGGTCGGCCGCAATAGACCGACAATTTGGAGCGGTAACGCCTTTTGCTATGCTGATAGGAAGCCATAATTATTTATCCTCGTTTTTGTTTTCTTGAATTTTGGCAGATGCTTCTTTGTTTGACTGTTTGATTTGTTCAAAAAAGAAGATAATTTCAGAAGCGGCTTTTTCCATATCCAGAGTAATGGAATTAACTCTGGCAACCAGATAGTTGTAGGCAACATAACAGGGAATTGCTACGCACAAACCGCCGGCGGTAGTGATCAATGCCTCACGAATATCACCTGCAAGTTCGGTATTGACGGAAAGGTTTCCGAAACTCTCTGCCCCTTCAACTTGCATAAAAACACCCATCATGCCGAGAACTGTTCCCAATAACCCCAATAATGGTGCAATATAACCGATAGTTCCTAAAATATCCAAATCTTTTTCAAGTTTCGGCAACTCTTCCAAGCACACATCATCAATTGCCTGCTGCAAGTTATCATCCTTGCGTTTGTGTGCCAGAATTGCCGCACTTACAATTTTGGAAACCGGGCCATCCTGATTGTCGCACAGAGCGCAAGCTTCAACATACTCTTTTTCGGTAACTCTGATGATAGTTTCGTCAGTATCTTTATCGGTTTTGGCGAAAACATTTTTGATGCCCATCAAAAACTCTTTCACATTAAATTCTTCACGGTGAAATTGCAGGGTTTTCTTAATGAAAATAACCATGGCAATCATGCCGCAAAACAAAATTACCCAAAAAACCGGGCCGCCATCTGTTATTAAATTCCAAAATGCTGATTTATCCATTTATTTTATCTCCTTGTTGTAATTATATTATCCAAATCCTGCAATTCCGCAGGTAACTTGCCATTAAGTTCTTTTAAGTTATTCATTATGCTTTCGCACTCTTTGCAATAGATTTCTCCATGCTGTTTGCTGTGCAGTTTAATTGCGTTTGCGCCGCTTTTATTCACCCAGATGATTGAAAAATTCTGTCCGTTATCGTAGAGGGCAATCGCCAAAGATATTGCATCTTTGTAAGCATTGAAAGCCGCCAAGGCTTCATCGAGTTCTTCATAGCAGCGTCCGAGTTTATAGTAACTCTGACTTACGATAAAGGGGTCGCTTGACTTCGTCAAATTCTGATAAATTTCAATCGCCTGATTCAAACTCTCAATATTTCTATATTTCGAATTGAGGTTAAGTTGGTTGTCAGCGATTTTGCCATCACAAATATTAACAAAGAATCGGTCATCGGGTCTTTTGGCCTTGGCTGATTCGAAAGCTCTGATCGCGGCATCATTTTCACCGGTTTCGGTAAAGATGATACCATTAAGGAAGTAGGCATCGGCGATAATGTCGGCATCGGCATAAATGGAGTTTTCGGCTAAAAGTTTCTGCAATTCCTCCTGAACTTTTGAGCCGGTACCCAACTTGCAGTAATAGATTGTGGCACGCTTAAAAATTACATTTGCCATATTATTCAAATTTTTGTCGCCCAGCAATTTT
>JAZRSP010000069.1:0-2003 GCA_045651565.1 Victivallaceae bacterium
CGTATTGGTTATGCCTCTGTTTTTGGCAATGGTAATGGGGGCGTTGCAATTTGCCCATATTTATATTGGAAAACAAATAGTAAATTATGCAGCATTTTCTGCGGCAAGATCAACTTTGTCAGCAAAGGCAGGAGATGAACAAACAAAAGCAGAAGAGGCTGCGAAAAGAGTTTTAAGTTGGCTTATTTTATCACCGAAAAAAGAGAGCAATGGCGTTTTGATGCCCGATTATTCCGGCAGTGACATGAAATCGCATTTATTGGGCGTGAAAGTGGAAACAAAGGAAAAATGGCTGAAAGCGGTTGAAGTTCGTTTTGCATTCCCGTTGGAATTTCCTTTGGCTGCTCAAATCATTCGGTGGGGAATGAACCTGCCGGGATATGAATTTGAAAAAAAACACTCGGTCGGAATCGATTTGAAACTTGCAGGAGTCACAACTCCACATTTAGTATTAACAGAGCGTTGCGTTCTACCAAAGCCATATATAATCAAATGAGATAGAAATGATATCAATTCTGAAAAACAGATTAAAAACATTATGCTGCGATGAAAGCGGGGTTGCGCTTGCTTTCAGCGTAGTCGTGTTTTTGTTCCTGTATCTTTTCGGAATGGGAATCTATGCTGTTGGCGACACTGTTCAGAAAAGGATCAAATTACAAAATGCAGTTGATGCAGCCGCCTATTCCGGAGCAGTAGTGCAAGCTGATACATTAAGCCGGATCGCGGTGATCAATAAGGCAATGTCATGGACTTATGTCATGCAGACCCGTATGCAGATGGACTACATCATGCATAAATGGTTGGGGAATACAATAAAAACCTGGGACATTATGGACAAAATAGTAAAGTCTATCAATGCTCCTTCTTGTTGTGGTCAAAAAGTTGCAGGGATACATTATTATGCTGGACGCGTTGGAGGTCATGGTATGATAAATCTGACACCGTATGGCGGAGAAGCAAACATTATCGCAATCAGATCTGCTCATGATGTGAGTATGCCTGCTCATATGCTATCTCAAGGTTTGAAGGGGACCTTTACTAACAGTTCTATTACAGATTCATTAAGTGGTATATTTGACTCCTTTATGGACGATATTACAAAGGTGTTGGAAGAGAATCAGGAAGAAATAGAGGAGATTCTTGAAGATAAAAAAGAGGAAGACTCCACCGAAACAGATGAAACTTCCGCTACGGGAGATAAATCTGACAAATCGTCACAATCTGAAGAAGTTCAAAGTACACAGAACGACAAGTCTCCTGCGGCAAATACTTCTAATGCTCCTCAAAATACAACCTCCGCAGATGTAGCCAATGTCGATGAGGTTTTAAGTGGACTTGTCGACGAGGTTGAAGAAATCATTGAAGATAATCAGTATAAGAAGCGTAGAAAAAAACGTTTTAGAAAAAAAGAGGCTGTAGATGCAATACACAAATTGTTGAAAGATATGCTGGGTGATGGTTTAAGCGATATTGGGGATGATTTAACGAATTGGAGCGTTGGCAGTTTATCTTCTTCGTTTTTTTCCGGAATAGGAGGAATTGATGCAGCGGGGCAAAGGCTTGGACGTCAAATAGCTGCAGCAAAGAATAATATCCAAGCAATGAACAATGCTTCAACTTTGTTGCGTGATAATTTGAAGCAATCGGTTGAGTTAGCAATATCCAATACTATGCAGCAAAATTATCCTGAGTCTGCATTTCAAAGTAAAGTATATTCTGCAAGTCAATATATGACTCAATTGAAAGCTTCAGACGAAAGACATTTTTTGGATTTTGCAAGCGAATTCAGGGGACAGGAAATTGCTAAAGCTGCTGTGTTTAATAAAGGGGCAGGATCCTGGATGAACATTATCACCGGAAACGGAATTTGTCGTGGCTATACGGTTGATTTGCTTACAGCCTCATGGACGAACTTTGCACAATGTTGGGTTCATCCATGGACAGGCCATTTCCCTATAAACATTGTTTTGCCGCCGTCTTTAGTTACGGCAGGAACATTCCGT
>JAZRSP010000070.1:0-5007 GCA_045651565.1 Victivallaceae bacterium
GAGCAACTATTATTTAATTCCTGATAGTTTGCTTCATCAATATAATTTGTTTTCAAGAGAAGTTCCAACCAGTAACTTGTTTCGTTGGCTTCTTTTAGGGCAATTTGCAGTTTGGCGATGAAATCCGGTTTGCCGTGGGCATATTGCGCTTCGTGGATGTTTGCTCCGATACTGGTTCCGGCTCTGCCGATTTGATTGGAAACGATCGTTTCGTGCTGGCTTTTCAGGAATTTCACCAGATAGAGAATCTGAAAGTCAATGGAAAGTGTACGCAATTTACTTTCAGTCATAAGATGATCTCCTTTCGGAGTTTAATATAGCATAGAAAAAATAAAATTCAAGGCGGCTTGCCAACTTTTAAGCGAAGCGCAATTAAAAAACTACACCATCCTTGCTCCCGAAGGGAGAAAACTTCACAAGTGGAGCGTAAGCGAAACATCTTCACAAGCGACCACAGTGAGCGACTTCACAAGCAAGGCTTCTGGAATTTGGTGAAGATGTGAAGAAAAGGCTGCGCCTTTTGAGTGAAGTTGCGCCTGACGGCACAGAGAAGTGAAGCCTTGCGGCTTCGTTGGCCATTTTTTTTTGCAAAAATGCTTTTATGGGATTGCCTTCATTTCATTCAGGCTATCCCGGATTTTGGCAAAAAAAATGGCGGAGAGGGCGGGATTCGAACCCGCGGTACGGTTACCCGTACGACAGTTTAGCAAACTGTTGCTTTCGGCCACTCAGCCACCTCTCCGCTTCGATTAGCGTATAGTCAATATACATCATTTTTTTAAATAATCAAGTGTTTTTCTTATTTTTTTTAAAAAAAAATCCTTTTTTTTCATTTTTTTATGGTTTCGGTCTTGCTTTTTTTTAGATTTACGATAAATTATCACTATATGACAATTAGTTTTAACAATTAATATTTATGGAGTATTTATGAAAAAGTTTTTAGCAGTTTTGTTGTGCGGTTTTTGTGCTGCTTCGCTTTTTGCCCGTCCTGCGACTGTCAAGGCAACCAATTTGAATGTCAGAATCAGAAACAATACATCTTGTGATGTCATTGCTAAATTGCAGAAAGGCGATAAGGTCGAAGTTATCAGTATTAATGCTCCGTGGGCGAAAATTGTTGCTCCTGCTAATTCAAATGTTTTCGTTTCAGCGCAATTCCTTGATAAAGACGGAGTTACTACCAGCAATGTCAATTTGCGTTGCGGTGCAGGTGCAAACTATCAGAGTTATGGTATTATCCCCGCCGGTACTCGCTTAACTGTAATCAAAGAGGCGGCTAACGGTTGGATTCAGGTTAAACCGTTGTCAACTATGTTTGCTTATGTTTCATCTGCCTACTTGGCTCTCGAAGACCAAATTCAAACTTCGGCAGATACTCCAAAAAATCCCGAAACTCCTACTACAACTTCTGCTAATCAGAACAAATCTGCTAAAGTAGTTACTATGTCTGATGAGTATCGTGAAATCTATGAGAATAACAAGGCGCATTATTTTATTGAAGACTCAAAAGTTGAGAATTTCTCTGCCGAAGGAGTTTTCAGTCCGTGCAGTCGTTCAGAAGAAAATAATTTGATTTTTTACGGAATTAAAAATGCCCAGACTCATGCTGATTATTTCTTGATTGGTGAATTCCCGAAATATTTTGAAGGTCAGAACGTTATGGTAAAGGGTACCAAGTATGAAATTAAAGGCTGGATCAAGCATGTTATCGTAGTTGATGAAATTAAAATAATCGAAAAGAAATAAGTTTTTTGCGATTGCGGATAAAAAAAATCGCTTCGGCATTAAGTCGAAGCGATTTTTTTAAATTAGTTTATTTTATTTTGATTGCGGAATAGATGATTTGGTCGCCGAATCGTTTAAATTCAAAACTGACATAATGATCTTGGTATTGATAGTACACCGTAATCGCATGTAAGTTGGCATCGATTTGCTTGACTCGTGCATCTTGTTCCAAGAAGATTTTGCCGAGGAACTCGGTTGTGCGAGTGTAACTGAAATCGACTTTTTTGCTTAAAGAACGGGCTGCCTCGTATTTTTCCTGACTTCTGGGAGAAATGCGCGGATTTTTCAAAATAGCAATTTCCCGTGCGCAGGTGTTGAAAATTTCAATATCTTCAGCAGGGAGCATGGGGGTTGTTTGGCAGGAACTCCCGAACATGGCAACAACAATTGAAGCAATAACTGTTAAAATAATTTTTTTCATAATAATATCCTTTCGTTAGGATAAATATATTATGATTTTGATAAAAAGCAAGTCAAAAGAGGTTTTTTTGTGAAAAAAAAGTGTTATATTGGAATTTTTTTGCTGTTTACGGCAATTTTTTTGCAGGCAGAAGTTCTGCAACTGCGGCTTGTCGGAGAAAAAAACGCCTATGCACTCGCCGTTTCCTGGAATGGCAAACAATACTTCGCCACACCGAGTCATGTTCTTTTATCTGAAAATCCGCCGAAACTGATTTATCAAAACAAGGCATACGAAATTTCAGGATTTTATCTCTCACACTTACGGGATTTTGCCTTGTTGGAAGTGTCAAGTATGCCTCCTATCGCAGAAGATTGCTGCCTGGTGATTGCTGAAACTGATAAGATAGCTGTGGAAGAAAATTTTTATTTTACATTTGACCTCGCCGAATCGAATTTGGAAAATATCGTCGATTTCAGAGGTCAATCAGGTAAGTTAATAAAATACCGCAACCGAAACGGACTTTTTCAGGGATACATGCTCGATACTCAAAAAAACTCGAAAAATTTTTATGCAATTACACTGAAAATTTTTCCGAATGAACTGCATAAAGTGGATTTTTCAATAATTAAAGCGGAATTTTTGAAAAAAAATTTGAAAAATAGCAATTAAGAGAGTATATTATTGAGATTTTATTATTTATTTTAATTTTTAATTAAAGGACAAAAAAATGGGTAAAACAACAGTTCAAAAAATTTTTGATGCTCACCGTATTGATTCTCCCGCAGAGGGCGTTTCAATTTTAAGCCTTGACAGAGTTTTCTGTCATGAAATCACCACCCCGATTGCTTTGAATGACCTTGTGGCTATCGGCAAAGACCGTGTTTTCGATCCGACCAAAATCAAGCGGGTTATCGACCACGTTACCCCGGCGAAAGATTCAAAAACCGCCGAACAGGGCAAAACTCTTCGTGATTGGGCAAGACGCCACAATATTCCGGACTTTTTTGACATCGGTGCAAACGGCGTATGCCACGCAATTTTCCCGGAAAAAGGCTTCGTCCGTCCTGGTTTTACTGTAATTATGGGCGACTCACACACTTGTACTCACGGTGCTTTCGGTGCTTTCGCCGCAGGTGTCGGTACTACTGACCTCGAAGTAGGTATTTTGAAAGGTGTCTGCTCAATGCGTGACCCCGAAACTATCAAAATCAATATCAATGGCAAACTTCCCGAAGGTGTTTATGCCAAAGACGTTATCCTCTATGTAATCAAAATGCTTACTGTAAACGGAGCCACCGACCGTGTTATTGAATTTGCAGGCGACACTGTCGCTTCTATGAGTATGGAAAGCCGTATGACTCTCTGCAATATGGCAATCGAAGCAGGCGGTACTTGCGGTATCTGCTATCCGGATATGGTTACAGTTGATTATCTTTGGGACTTTATCAAAGACGAATTTGCTTCCAAAGAAGCTGCTCTCGCTGAATATAGCAAATTCCTCCCCGATGCTGATGCGGCTTATGAAAAAGTCATCGACATCAATGTCGCAGAACTTGAACCAATGGTAACTTTCGGATACAAACCCGACCAAGTAAAAACTGTTGCAGAGATGACCGGTACTCCTGTAAATCAGATTTATATCGGTTCTTGTACCAATGGCCGTATCGAAGATTTGAGAGTTGCAGCAAGCGTGCTTAAAGGCAAAAAAATTAGCCCGAATGTTCGCGCGATTGTTTCACCGGCTACCCCGAAAATTTATCGTGACGCTTTGAAAGAAGGCATTATTGATATTTTTATGGAAGCAGGTTTCTGTGTTACCAATCCGACTTGCGGTGCTTGCTTGGGTATGAGTAATGGTGTCCTCGCTAATGGCGAAAGTTGTGCTTCTACTACCAACCGTAACTTCAACGGCCGTATGGGTAAAGGCGGTATGGTTCACTTGATGAGTCCTGCCAGTGCCGCAGCAACTGCGATTGCCGGTGTCATTACCAACTCACCTTTGTACAAAAAATAAGAATTTGGGAGAATAGTTTATTATGAAAAATTTCAGTGGTAAAATTTTGTTTCTTGACCGTTCAGATATTAATACTGACGAAATTATCCCTGCGAAATATCTTACCGAACTTACCAAAGAAGCTTTGAAGCCGTACTGCCTCGAAGACCTCTCTTTGGCTGGATTCGACCCCAAAAAAGATATTGACGGCAAGGAAGTTATCGTTACCAGAGCAAACTTCGGCTGCGGTTCATCTCGTGAACATGCTCCGTGGGTTCTCGGCTGCAACAATATCAACTTGGTAATTGCGGAAAACTTTGCTCGTATTTTCCGTCAGAATATGTTCAACTGCGGTATGATGGCAATCAGCTTAACTGCTGAACAGATTGCGGATATTTTTGATACTTTCGCAGGTAGTGAAGCAGCTTGCGAAACTGAACTTGAAAACTTGAAGTTCATTATCAAAAATGACAAAGTTACCAAGGAATATCAATTCACCATCGGATCGTTTGACCTCGAATTGGTTAAAGCTGGCGGTTGGGTTGAATATGCAGACAAAAAATATTAATTAGTTTATAATTTAGGGGAAGAAAAACTTGATTTTAAGTTTTTCTTCCTTTTTTTAGCGTAAAAAAAACTTTCGATAGGAGCAACTATCGAAAGTTTTTTGTGTTTACAAATTAGAATTTCAAGTTGAGTTCTTTAATAATTGCGTCAATATCTTTGTCGCCGCGTCCTGAAAGAGTTACGATGATATTTTTGTCTTTGGGAAGAGTTGAAGCAAGTTTAACTGCATAGGCAACTGCATGTGCACTCTCGATTGCAG
>JAZRSP010000071.1:0-13926 GCA_045651565.1 Victivallaceae bacterium
TGATTGAAACCATGCGCCGTGAGGGTTATGAACTTGCAGTTGCCAAGCCGCAGGTAATTTACAAAGAAATCGACGGCGTCAAATGCGAACCGATTGAGAGTTTGACCATCGACGTTCCCGGCGAATATGCTGGAAAACTTATTGAACTTGCAGGTATGAGAAGAGGCGAATTGGTTCAAATGGACTCTCGCGGCGACCGTCAGGTAATTGAATTCAGAATCCCGACAAGAGGTTTGATCGGTTTCAGAAGCAAGGCTTTAACTTTGAGTACCGGTGAAGCAATTGTCGCTCACAGATTTTATGAATACGCACCCGATAAGGGGGAAATTCCTCGCCGTGCCAATGGCACTATGGTCAGTATGGCAGGCGGCAAGGCAGTTGCATATGCTATTGACGGTTTGCAGTCACGAGGAGTCTTTTTCGTAAGTCCCAATGAGGATTGCTACGAAGGTATGATTGTCGGTGAACACGCAAAAGAAGATGACCTCGTTGTCAATGTCCAGAAAGCAAAACAACTTACTAATATGCGTGCTTCAGGCAGTGACCGCAACTTAAAAATTATTCCGGCAAAGAAAATGTCGCTGGAACAGGCTTTGGAATATATCGAAGATGACGAACTTGTGGAAGTTACTCCCTTGAATATCCGTCTTCGTAAACTCTATTTAACTGAACTTGAACGCCGTCGCCATCGCAACGGATAAACCTAAAGAAAGGAAAAAATTAATATGGATAATGAAGTTCAGCAAACAAGCAAAAGAGAACATTTTTCCAGTTCTGTCGGATTTGTTTTGGCAATCGCAGGATCGGCAATCGGTTTGGGCAATATCTGGAAGTTTCCTTTTGTTACCGGTATGAATGGCGGTGGAGCATTCGTTTTGGTCTATCTGCTCTGTATCTTTTTTATCGGTATTCCTCTGATGGTCAGCGAAATGTCTATCGGTAGAAATACTCAAAAAAATCCGTACGGTGCTTTTGTACAACTTTTTCCGAATAGAAATTCAAGATTAGTCATTATTTTAAGTATTTTGACACTCCTTTCCGGTATCTGCATGATAATTGCAAAAAATTACGGTTTCGGAGTAGTTACAACTATTGTCGGTCTGATTTTATGTATATTCGGATTTAAATTTGTAGGGTTCGTCCAAGTTTTTATTGATGTGATTTTGCTATCATACTACAGTGTTATCGGCGGCTGGTCTATTATCTACATGTACAAATCATTCCTGGATCAACTGCAATACAACACCCCTGATGAAGCGGCAGTATTTTTCAATGGATTGTCAGTAGACTTGAAAATGACTTTGGTTTTCCAGTTTGTCTTCTTGGCAGTATGTATGCTGGTTCTTTTAAAGGGTGTTAAAGACGGTATTGAAAAGTGGTCAAAAATTCTTATGCCGACCATGTTCTTGCTGTTGATTGCATTAATTATCAACAATTTGACCTTAAAAAATTCATTGGAAGGCGTTAAATTTTTCCTCTATCCGGACTTCACCAAATTAAGTACAGCGGGAGTTTTGGAAGCACTCGGACACTCATTTTTCACATTAAGTTTGGGAATGGGTATTGTTATTACTTACGGAAGTTATTTGAGCAAAGAACAGAATTTATTCAAAGCCTCATTGCAGACAATTTGCCTTGATACCTGTGCATCACTTATGGCAGGCTTGGCAATTTTCCCGGCAGTTTTCGCAATGGGCGGCAAAGCAGCGGCGGGACCGCAGTTGATTTTCGAAGTTTTGCCTGCAACTTTCAATAAATTCCCCGGCGGAATCGGTTTTATCTGGTGCGGACTCTTTTTCCTCTGTTTGACCATTGCGGCTTTGACCAGCGGTATGAGTTTATTGGAAATTCCGATTTCATACTTTATGGATCAATTCAAACTGAGCCGAATTAAAGCAATTTGGATCAGCATGCTTTTGGTAATGGCGTTAGGTGTTTTTGCTTCAATCAGCGCAGTGAACTGGCAATACTTGCAAGGTCTCTATGCTGTATTGGTAAAAGTCTTCGGCGAAGCACATGTTTCAAGCAGTTTCTTTAATTTACTTGATACTTTCGCATCAGCATACATATTACCTTTGTCAGGACTTATGACAGCACTTTTTGTCGGCTGGGTCTGGGGTACTAAAAATACTCAAGAAGAATTGAAATTGGGCGCAAACAAATTAGACAAAATTCTTCCCTTGTGGGCGATTTTGATTCGTTTTGTTATCCCTGTCGTAATCGTGATTATTTTCCTGCACGGGGTAAACGCAATTGATTATGTAAAAGAATTTTTCGTAAAATAACAAAATATAAAGGAGCAAAAAATGTATATCGGCAGAATCGTAGCTATCGGCATGACTAATGAAGGCAACGCAGCGGCAATGTATCGTGTTTCATCACGCTCATTCCCCAATCGTCAGGCTGTTGTAAATGGCAAAAATGTGGCTATTATGCCCCGTGAAGGTTTCGAAGATGACTTGAAGAAAAACCCGTACATCACCTATAATTGTGCAAGATTTGTCGGCAACTATGCAGTTGTCACCAATGGTTCACAGACTGATCCTATTACCGAAAAATTGGCAAGCGGTATGAATGTCCGTGACTCAATTACTTTGAGTTTGTTGGCATTGGACTATGAGCATGACTCTCTCGACACACCGAGAATCGTGGCAGTCATCGACAAAACAAAGGCAATCGGTTATTTGGGAATTGTCCGCAAAGATGCAGTTTTAGTTCGTGAATTTGAACTCAAAAAGGGCGTTGCATACTATCTCTCAACCTATGAAAAAAATACTCCCTGCGAAGCCAATATCGATGAAGCTTTCAATGCTGTAAGAGCTGAAGATGTTACTCAGTATGTTATCGATGGCGGAGTTTTCGCTGATTTCGAAAAACCCGTAACTGCTTGCGGCGTAATCGTTAATGGAGATGATTTCGATTTCGCAGTAAAAACCGTATAATTATTTCATAAAGTATTAATTTTTAAATGCTTACCAAAGATGAAATTTTGAACTCCCTCAATCCCGAACAGGGGGAGGCGGCTAAAACTTTAACCGGGCCGGTATTGGTTCTTGCAGGTGCAGGAACCGGCAAAACGAGAGTGATTACCTATCGTATTGCCTATATGCTTGCTTCAGGAATCCGGGGAGAGGAAATTCTGGGACTGACTTTTACCAACAAGGCGGCAAATGAGATGCGTGAGCGTCTGGCAGACTTGGTGGGTGTTGATTTAGCAAAAAAGGTTACTCTTGGAACTTTCCACTCTTTCTGTATTTCGGTTTTGAAGAAAGAAATTTCTAAATTGGGGTATTTGTCGACTTTCACCATTGCTGATGAAAGCGACCAGCAAGGGCTTTTTAAACAGGCG
The DNA here is from genome assembly GCA_045651565.1 of Victivallaceae bacterium. GTDB lineage: Bacteria > Verrucomicrobiota > Lentisphaeria > Victivallales > Victivallaceae > RGIG5270. Next base: position 3,350 of record JAZRSP010000071.1, read on the forward strand.
GCAGCAGAGATCGGACATAATAAATTAATTGATGACAATTTGTCACTTTTGTCCGGGCGCATAAGTTTATGGAAAAATCAACTCTGGACTGTCGAAGACGCCCAAAATTACGCAATAAATGACTTTGATGCCATGGCGGCAAGACTTTATCAGAGTTATCAACACTTGCTGGAAATCCAAAATATGGTCGATTTTGACGATATGATCATGCTGGTTTATCGAATTTTTAAAGAAAAACCGGAAGTTTTGGAAAAATATCAAGAGCGATTCCGCTATCTTTTGGTAGATGAGTACCAAGATACTAATGCGGCACAATTCCGTTTAGTTGAAATGCTTGCCGGTAAACGCTGCAATTTGTGTGTGGTCGGTGACGATGACCAGAGTATTTACGGCTGGCGTGGTGCTGATGTTGGCAATATTTTGGACTTCCCGAAAATTTTCCCCGGTACCAAAGAGATTAAGCTTGAACAGAATTACCGCTCAACAAATAAAATTTTAAGTGCCGCTAATGCTGTAATTGCCACCAATACCAATCGCCATAGCAAAAATCTTTGGTCTAAACTCGGTGACGGCGAAAATTTAAAGGTTGTCGTTTCGCAAAACGGCGAAAAAGAGGCAGAATTTATTACCAGTATGATTTCACAAATGATGGCGGAAAATCCGAAACTTACTTATAGCGACTTCGCCATTCTGTATCGGTCAAACCATCTATCACGCCAGTTGGAATTGGGTTTGAGAAATGTTTCAATGCCCTATGTTTTAGTCGGCGGTCAAGAATTTTTTAAACGCAAAGAAATTAAAGATGCCGTTGCGTACTTGAAAGTTCTTATCAATCCGTATGATAATCAGAATTTACTTCGCATTTTGCCGACCCCTCCTCGCGGATTGGGCGATAAGGCAGTTAATAAATTAAAGGAAATGCAGAACCGTGAACATGGTTCTATGCTGCAATTTATGGGTACAGAGGAATTTTTGTCCTTTATTCCCGTCAAAGGATCGACTGAAGCTGAAAAATTGGTGCGTGTTTACAAAGAAGCAAAAGAATATTTTGCCGAGCCCGGAAAATTGGCAGAAAAAATCAGAGATTTTCTGACCGAAGTTGATTATTTGCCGGGACTTCAAAAAATCTATAAAGACTTGGATGATGCCAAAGTTCGCCGGGAAAATGTAGATGAATTTATTAATGCTGTCGCTCAATTCGAATCAAAATGCGAAAATCCTCCGACTTTGGCAGAATATTTGGAGTCTTTTGCTTTGTTGGAAGAAAACGACCGCAATGACGACCAGAGTAATGAAAACGGCGGAGTTATCCTCTCTACTGTTCATGCTTCCAAAGGGTTGGAGTTCCCGATAGTTTTTCTGGTTGCATTAGAGAGAAATATTTTCCCGCATGAGCGAGCAATCGAAGAAGGTTCTATTGATGAAGAAATGAGACTTTTTTATGTGGCAATCACCCGCGCAAAAAAACAACTTTTTATCACCAGAACCCAAGAACGCTTTATCCGTGGCATGAAAAAAACTGCCCTGCCCTCGCCATTTTTGGATAAATTACCATCAAAAATTACCGAAAAAGCCAAAGCAGAAGATTTAATAAAGCCTCTCTCCGAAGAAGCCTTGGACGATGCTTTTGCCAATATTTTTAAAATCTTACAAAAACAATAAAACAGTATTTTTCTCAAATTTATCAGGAGTCAAAACTGTTTTTTAGCAGAAAAGCAACGCCATCCATTGCACCATGAGCCGGAATAAGTTACGGATTAGTGTACTTGTAAGTATCTACTAAATAGCCATACCCATAATTATCAATAATAAAAATTCCTCTTTTTATATTTATTAAAGCAATTTCAATCCGTCGTAAAGGAGTTTACTGCCGGATATAATTACCAGAATTTCAATAATAATATTAAATATTTTCTGCGGTGCTTTCCGCACAAAAACAACTCCCAATATCGCACCAATCAAAATAAATGGCAACATCCACAAATCTGTCAAAAATGCTTGACAACTTATTCGCCCTTCCAAAACAAAAATCGGAAGTTTTATAAAGTTCAGAATAAAAAAATACCAGACACTCGTCCCCATATATTCCTCTTTCGGTAATCGCAATGCCAGCAGATAAATTGCCATGACCGGACCAGCAGCATTGGCAATTTGTGTGGTTATTCCTGCAAGCATGCCGACAATTGCGGCAAAGAGGAAACTTTTCGGCAACGCCTCGCTTTTCATGTAATACTGCCGATAGAGATTTAAAAGTGCCAAAGCCAAAATAATCACGGCTATCGCAGTTTTTAAAACTCCCTCGTTATCGCCTAAACAATGCAAGGTCAAACTGCCGATTCCCAACCCGACCAAGGCACACGGCAACAATTTGAGAATAAGTTTGAAATTCCCTTTGCGCCTATAATAAATCATTGCCATACAGTCTGCCATGCAGAGCATAATCAACTGCAATCCGGTTGAATACTTCGCCGGGAAAAATATCGACAACATGATAACCGGCAAAACCCCTATTCCGGGCATACCAGTTTTATTAATACCGATTAATACGGCACTCACAATCAAAACGGCTAACTGGATACCGCCAACGCCATTAAAAAGAGTTTCCATTTACACAAAAACCTCTAACGGCAAATCAAAATTGCTGCATGCGCTAACAACATTATTCATCGTATGTTCTGCCAAACGATTGCCGAATTTACTCTCATAGAAAAAATGAACTGCTCTTATGTCAAAAATTAAGGGTTTAATTTCTTCCGCAAAATCCATTTGCATAAAGGCATTTTCATCTACATGTATATCTAAAACTAAATTAATTTGCAACATCAATTTGCGAATTTGTGCATGAACATCAGAGAAACTCTGCTCTCTCTCAATTTGAGGAATACGCAATGACAACTCAAAAACAATTTGCTTTTTATAACAAATTCCATACAAAGTTTTCAGCAAATCTATTACCGCTTCATCCTGATAAGCCAAATTGAAACTATGGATAATTTTCGAACAGCCCAAACTTTGCGCAATATTTAATTTCTCCTCAAAAGCTTTGATAAATTCAATTTTTATCTTATCGCTTTGGGTTGCCATGAGGCTGATCATCGAACTTGGGACAAGTTCACGCACTGCCAAATTCAATGAGTCGCAAACTCCGCTTTTCTGTAATTTATTTACAAAAGAACTGTCGACTAAAAGATTACCGTCTATCATTAATGAAGTAATCTCATCATCCGCATCATTCTGCAGCATTTCCAAAAAATCATTAAATTTATCGGCAGATTCCAGATAAATTCCATGCGGAAAAAATTCAGTTTTTGCGTATTCATTACTCATTTTTTAAAAAAATCCTGCCTCTGCAAGTGTTTCCATGGTAATATTGCTTTTTTTCTTCTGATTGCCCTGCCCCATTGCCTGCAATTGAAACGCAACATATTTACCGATAATGTCAGTTTCCAAATTTACTTTTTCACCGCCTTTGAAACTACCGATATTGGTATCATTCAAAGTCAAAGGTATCAAATGAACGGTAAAAAAACTCTCATTAACCTCCACCAGAGTCAAAGACACCCCATTAATTGCAATACTGCCTTTGGGAACCATGTAGGGCAATAACTCTGCTTTCATAGCAATTTTTAATTCATAATCATCACCGGTCTTTTTGAGTGAAAGTACTTCGCTTACCCCGTCAATATGTCCGGAAACGAAGTGTCCGCCAAGTCGGGAATTGAGGGTTAAAGCCCGTTCCAAATTTAAGCTGCTCCCCTTGCCTAACTCTCCGAGATTGGTTTTTTTCAGCGTTTCAGCCAAGGTGTGAAATTCCAAAGTTTTTCCATCACCTGATGACTTCTCTAAACTCAAACAGCACCCATTCACTGCAATACTTTCGCCTACAACTAAATTCTCGAAGCCATCATAATCCTCCGAGATTTCCACAGTTAATTTGCCGGCTTTTCCCATAACCTTACGAGAAATCAGTTTTGCCTTTTTTTCAATAATTCCGGTAAACATCTTTTTGCCTTTTGAAAAAATTACTTATTTAATTCCTCTTTCAAGAGTTCAATTGCCATCTGCGGATTAGCCTTGCCCTTGCTGAGTTTCATTACCTGACCGACGAAGAACTGAATAAGTTTTTCATTACCTGCTTTGTATTGTTCAAGTTGTTTGGGGTTGGCTTTAATTGCTTCGACAACAAACTCACGGATTGCTCCTGTATCAGCGACTTGAACCAAGCCTTTTTCCTTAACAATATCTTCAGCTTTGCCGCAAGTAGCAAACATTTCCACGAAAACATCCTTTGCAATTTTGCCGTTGATAACTTTTTTCTCAATCAAATTGACCAATTCAGCCAAGTTTTCGGGAGAAACTTTTGATTCAGTAATATCAAGTTTGGCATTGCCGAGTTCACGCAAAAGTTCAGAGATAATCCAGTTTGCAAGAATTTTCTTATTAATAGCGATTGCGGCTGCTTTTTCAAAATATTCTGCGATGCTTTTTTCACTGGTAAGAACTTGTGCATCGTATTCAGTCAAGCCGTAATCAGCAACCAATCTTGCACGCATTGCAGCAGGAAGTTCCGGCAAAGTTGCACGAATTGCTTCAATTTCCTCATCAGTAAAAGTTACCGGCATCAAGTCCGGGTCGGGGAAATAACGATAATCGTGTGCCTGCTCTTTTGAACGCATAAGATAAGTTTCACCTGCTTCGTCATTCCAGCCCAAAGTTTCCTGGCAAATTTTGCCGCCATTATCCAAAATATTTGCCTGACGCCATGCTTCATACTCGATAGCTTTATGAACAGCACTGAAACTATTTAAGTTTTTGATTTCAGCTTTAGTGCCGAATTCTTTCTGACCTACCGGGCGAAGTGAAATATTTACATCGCAACGCATTTGACCTTTTTCCATATCGCAGTCACTGATACCGCCATACTGGAGAATTTCTTTCAAGTTTGTCAAATAAGCATAAGCTTCATCGGCACTTCTCATGTCTGGTTCACTTACAATTTCGATCAAAGGTACGCCGGCACGGTTATAGTCTGCACCGCTCTGGTGAGCATAGTGAATAAGTTTCGCCGGGTCTTCTTCCAAGTGGATACGAGTAATACCGATAACTTTTTCAGGCAGCATAGCACCTGAAAAACCTTTTCCAGAGAGTTCGATTTTACCATTTGAGCAGAAAGGCAAATCGTATTGAGAAATCTGATAATTTTTCGGTAAGTCAGGATAAAAATAACTTTTTCGGTCGAACTTACTGAATTTAGCAATTTCGCAACCAGTCAATAACCCTGCCTGCACTGCCTTGTAGATAGCCTCTTTATTCGGCACCGGCAAAGTTCCGGGGTATCCCATACAGACGGGACAAATTAATGTATTCGGTTCCGCACCATATTTGTTGGGGCAAGAGCAGAACATCTTGCTTGCGGTGCGAATTTGAGCGTGGACTTCAAGTCCGATAACAATTTCATAATCCATTTTTTACCTCTATATATTATATATGTTTAAATTTCCTGATTTTTGTTACAAATTTCATCTAATACTGCAATTGCGGCACTTTCAGAAGGCTTATGGTCGCTTGTGAGAACCCGTCTAAGTACAATCATATCGGCTTTCACCTCGTCTCGTCTTGAACCGCCAACTAAAATTGCTTCAACCGCCGGCACCAGGTTTTTGTTAGTAACTTCATACTGAACAAACTCCTGAAAAACCTCTTTATCCAAAATAATATTCACCATAGTGAAAAATCCCCGATACAATTTAACCAGCATCAGAGCCAAAATTGCAGTGAGATAATTCATTTTGTAAATCACCACCAACGGTAAATTGGTCAAAGCCGATTCAACCGTAACAGTTCCGCTGGCGGCAATCCCTGCACAGGCTTTTTGCTGATAATAATGAGTTGTACCACAAGTAATTTTAATTTCGGGCAAGTCAGAGTGTTTTTTGCGGTACTTATCCAAAATTTTCTGACATAATTTTTCCATTTTCTCTCTTGGAGTAGAAATCACAAACTCCAACTCCGGATGCTTGGGAGCAATCTCCCGCACTACATCAAGCATGGGAACTAAAAGTCGGGTAATTTCCCCAGATCTACTCCCCGGAAGCAGGACAAAAGTTTTGTCATCACGCACGATATTATGATCAATTCTCTCGTCAATAATTTCCAAAAGCGGATGTCCAACAAACTCGACATTCAAAATCTCTCTATCATATACTTCCAATTCAAACGGAAAAATCACCAACATTTTTCGGCACAAGCGTTCCAAATGTTTTTTTCTCCATTTTCCCCAAACCCAAATTTGCGGACTTACATACCAAATCACCGGAATTTTCAATCGAGCCATAGCAAAGGTATAAGCAAGATTAAATCCGGGATAATCAATTAAAACCACTGCATCAGGGCGTTCAGTTTTGGCAAGTTTGACCAATTGGAAGTAAATTTTGATAAAAACATGGATCATTTTAAGAATTTCAAAAATTCCAATAACCCCCAATTCAGTAGAATCCACCTTGATATCCACACCGGCTTGAGCCATTTTTTCTCCGCCCATACCGGAAATTTTTAAATCAACTCCACGCTCTGAAGCGATTCTTTTCGCTTCCGTTGCCAATTTAGCACCGTAAATATCTCCCGATGCTTCACCGGCAAAAATATAAATTTTTTTCTCTTGCTTATCCATAAAATTCCCGATTTTTATTTTAAATTCAAAACATCCTGCATATCATACATGCCGGATTTTTTGTCCATAAGAAATCTTACTGCCTGCAATGCACCGCGAGCAAAGGTGTCTCTGCTGGAAGCCTTGTGGGTTAATTCAACTCTTTCGCCGTTAGCGGCAAACATGACAGTGTGATCACCAACGACATCACCGCCTCTTAATGCATGCATACCAATCTCTTTTTTGGTTCTCTCGCCAATCAAACCTTCACGGCCGTGGCGGACATCTTTGTTATAATCAAGCCCCCTCGCCTCACAAAGAATTTCACCTAAACGAACTGCGGTGCCGCTGGGAGCGTCTTTTTTGAGGTTATGGTGCATTTCAACAATTTCGATATCGAAATCTTCATTCAGAATTTCCGCTGCTTTTCTGCTCAAATAAAAGAGCAAATTAACTCCGATACTCATATTAGGAGCGAAAACAATTGCGCCGTTTTCTGCAAGTTTATTAAGTTCGACTTTTTCATCAGCAGTGAGAGTTGTAGTTCCGATAACGACTTTGCAGCCGTGTTTCAAAGCAATTTTGGTTGATTCCAAAACTCCTGCGGTTGAGAAGTTAATTACCGCATCGCTTTCAGCAAAAACTTTTTCGCTGTCAGTTGAAATCAGACAACCGCACTCTCCGCATGCAGCAACTACACCAGCATCCTGTCCCATAAAGGGTGAATTTTCAATCTCCAATGCACCGCTAAGTTCCATATCATTGCTTGCGCAAATATTAGCGACAAATCTACGGCCCATTCTGCCTGCCGCACCGACAACTGCAACTTTAATCATAATTATATTCCTTTGTTTTTCTTGATTTAATATTTCTCATACCAAATAATGCTTGGCACACTATTGGCAAAAATTCTCAAATTACCATATCGCTCCGATAATGCCCCCAATGAGTACGGAGCAACCAAAAAGGTATAGGGCTGTTCTTCATGAATCAGTCGATGGAATTCATGCGCCAACTCCAACCTTTTATTAATATCAAAAGTCTTTCTCAATTCATCAATAATCTCGTCAGCCCGCTTATTTTTAAACCCGATATGATTACTGCTACCCAAAATATCCGCCTGGCTTGAATGCCATAATTGGTACGGATCGGACTCATAAGGCACCGACCAGCCGAGCGTACAAACTTCAAAATCACGATTCTGTAATTTTTGTAAATAAACTGACCACTCAATATTTTGAATTTTCATATCTATTGCCGCCTTTGCCATATCTTCTTTGATAATCGGCAACATTTTTTCCTGTATCGGATGTGAAGAAACTGCCAAAATAGTGAACTCAAACTTCTTGCCGTCTTTATCCAAAATTCCGTCACCATCACTATCACGCCATCCGGCTTGGGCAAGCAGCGACTTGGCCTTTTCTATATCAAATGGATAAGGTTCTATTGATGAATCATAATATTTACTGTTACGGAAAAAAGGTCCAGTAACAATTTCTGCTTCATTGCGAAAAATATCTTTTACAATCCGCTCGCGATTTACCAGCATAGTCAAAGCCTGACGGACTCTTTTGTCCTGAAAAAGTTCATTCTGTAAATTATATCCTATGTAAAAATAACTTTGCGACAAAATTTTATACTTCTGCAACTTGGCGTTTTTAAACTCTTCACTGTTTGAACGCAGTACCCACTGGTCGGGAGTTAAACCTAATTGACCCAGTTTGCCGCTCAAAAGTGCCTGATAGCGGCTATTCGGGTGTTTAAGAAGTTCAAACACCAACTCTTTAATCGGCGGTGCAATGCCGTAATCAATTCCCCAGAAGTTCTCGTTAGCCTCAAAAACCACTTTTGAATCCTTGTCCCAGCGGACAAATTTATAAGGACCGCAACTAATGATCATACGATTTCTGACACTGTCATTATTGAATTTAGTTCCGGAAAATTCCTCGCCGTTTTTCACATAAAAATGTTTCGGCAAAGGTGTAATCGACAAAGTTGATTCCAGCGAACCGTAACTTTGTTCACGCCATTTAACCAGAAATTCATAGTCATTTAAAATTTCAACTTCAACCAGATCCTTGTAGTAAGTTCTCAAAGCAGAAGCATTAACCTCTTCATTTTTGATAACATCAATGTAAAACTTAAAATCTTCGGCAGTAACTTCTTTAGCAGGCACTAATTCGCCAGTATCAACGTCGGTAAAACTCTGCCACATCATATTCTTTCTTAACTTGATACGATAAGTTTTGCCATTATCCAAAATTTCCCAACTCTCCGCCATCATCGGCTGAAAAACTTCCGGATTCTCATAATTTCGTTCAGCCAGAGATGAACTGCATAATGCATTAAATTCAGCGGCAGTCAAATCGTTATTGATAATCGCATTCATATTCTGAGTATCAGCTGAAATTGCCCGCACCAAGCGGCCGTGCTGCTTGACATTTTTGGGATAAAATTCTGCATTGGCAACGGCAGATGATGAAATTTCCTTTGCAGCGACCGCAACCGGACGATTTGCCATTTCTGACTTCAAACTTGCAATTTCCTGCAAAACTTTTTGATTTGAGAAGTAGAGTCGATCATTGGAATTAACTATTGCAATTCCAATGACTAAAATCACTGCAGTTAATAAAAACAGCATTAAATTTGTTATAACTCGACCCATTTCGCAAACCTTTTGGTAATTTATTTTTTAGAAAAACGATAAAGCATGACTATCCCTACCACCTGATAAACTATACTGGGAATCCACAACAAATACTGGGGATAACAGCCGGGGAAAGACTTCAAACTCTGAATCCCAACAATCATCAGGAAAAATGCTCCCGCCAATAACACACTAAAAAACAACCCTAATGAGGTTTCACGACGGTTTGTCCTGATTGCCAATGGAATACCGATTAACAAAAATGCGATCGGAGATAAAGCGAAAACAATTCGCTTATTTAATTCAATTTCAGATTCGCAAGTTGAAAGATTATTTTTCTTTTCCAATTTAATTCTGGCAACCAACTCATTAAAAGACATAAATTTCGCCCTGCGATAAATACCTTTTTCATTCATTCTTTTATTTAAATCAAGACTGAATCTGGTTTCTCCTGCCAAAACACGACTGGCGTTTTTGTCGGCTCTATTGATAATCAAAGCATCATTCAGGACAATTGTAAGAACTTTTGTGTCCTTATCGACAATGACTTTTCCCTTATCTGCGGAAATATCCTGCATAATTCTGTCGCCGTCATAAATATAAATTTGAATATCATCAAGTTCATTATTTTTATTTTTGTTGCCGATTTTGATTGTCATATCACTGTCGGGAATCGCAAAAGTTTCTCCCGGCTCAAGCATAGCTGCCGGACTGTGAACTGCCGCCTTGTCGGTCAAAGCTCTCTGCTTACCCAAACCTATCGGCCCCAATTCCAAGTGCATATATGCACAAAAAGCCGTAATCAAAATCACCATAACAATAATCGGCGATACAATTTGCAGAATTGATATACCGCTTGCTCGCATAACTGTCAGTTCAGAATCCGCCGAAAGTCTGCCGAAAACTAACATAACTCCTGCCAATACCGCCCAGGGAATAGTATAAGTCAATATTGTTGGAAGCATATAATAAACCGCTTCCAGAAATGTACTGAACGGCAATCCGTTGATGATAACTTTCAAAAATTGAGCAATACGCCCGCCAAGCATACCGAAAGTTAAAACAAATATTGACATTATAAAAACAACAAGAAAACTCTTTGTTATGTAATTATTTAAAATTCTCATAAACCCACCATCTAATCAAGTAAAACCATATCCAAACAAAAAACTCTTTTTTCCTCTATATATAATAAACAAATGTAATATAGCATATTTTTATTTTTTTTCAAGCATAATCCGGCACTTTCAAATAAAATAATCTCATAAAAAACAACTTATT
>JAZRSP010000072.1:0-8652 GCA_045651565.1 Victivallaceae bacterium
ATTTTATGGCAGAAGATTTGGAAAAAGAGCCGTTGGAAACCATGGAAACAAAGGTAGAGAAAGCATACGATGCAAGCGGAATTACCGTTTTGGAAGGTTTGGAAGCGGTTAGAATTCGCCCCTCAATGTACATCGGAGACACCGGAGAGCGTGGTTTGCACCACTTGGTATATGAAGTTGTGGACAACTCAATTGACGAAGCTTTGGCAGGGCATGCAAGCAATATCGAAGTAATTATTCACAAAGATAATTCAATCTCTGTCCAGGATGATGGCCGCGGTATCCCGGTTGACATCCACGAGGGAGAAGGCAAGCCTGCGGTTGAAGTTGTTTTAACCGTCCTCCATGCCGGCGGTAAATTCCACCACAGTGCGTACAAAGTTTCCGGCGGTCTTCACGGGGTCGGTGTAAGCTGCGTTAATGCGCTCTCAAACCGTTTGGAAGTTGAAGTCAGCCGTAATAATAAAATTCACAAAATTGCTTTTGAACGCGGTGTAACTGTCGAGCCATTAACAATTATCGGTGATACTGATAAGCGTGGAACAAAAGTTACTTTCTGGCCCGACGGATCAATTTTCAGCACAACTGTTTATAAATGGGATATTTTGGCAAAGCGTTTGCGCGAATTGGCGTTTTTGAATGCAGGTATTACCATCAGTTTGAGCGATGAGCGCGCCGATGAGAACAACTCTCCGAAGCATGAAGTTTTCCATTACGAAGGCGGTATCCGTGAATTCGTCAAACACCTGAATTCCGAAAAGAAAGCAATGCATGATGTAATCTATTTCCGTCGCACCAAAGACGGTATCGATGTCGAAATTGCCATGCAGTACAATGACGGATACTCTGAAACTATTTTCAGCTATACCAACAATATTAATACTATCGAGGGCGGTACTCACTTAGTAGGTTATCAAACCGCTCTGACCCGTACTATCAATGCTTATGCTAAAAATGTTCTTAAAAATGATAAGAATGTTACCGGTAACGACGTCAGAGAGGGTCTTTCAGCCGTTGTGAGCGTAAAAGTTCCCGATCCCCAGTTCGAGGGCCAGACAAAAACAAAACTCGGCAACAGCGAAGTAAGAGGTATTGTTGAGTCTGTCACCAATGACGAACTTTCAAGTTTCTTGGAAGAAAACCCCGCAGCAGCAAAAGAGGTCATTCTCAAAGTCATGACCGCTGCCCGCGCTCGTGAAGCAGCAAAGAAAGCTCGCGAAACAATTCAGAAGTCCGGTGCTTTGGCAGGTTTCTCATCACTTCCCGGCAAACTCTCCCCCTGCTCTTCAAAAAATCCCGAAGAGTGCGAACTCTACATCGTGGAAGGGGATTCTGCGCGCGGTTCAGCCAAAAAAGGCCGTGACCAAAAAACCCAGGCAATTCTTCCGATTCGCGGTAAATTGCTCAATGTGGAAAAAACCCGCTTGGACAAAGTTCTTGATAATAAGGAAATTCAATCACTTATTACTGCTGTCGGTGCAGGATTTGCAGAAGATTTCGATATTACCAAAGCCCGCTACCATCGCGTGGTAATTATGACAGATGCCGACGTTGACGGTTCACACATCAGAACATTGCTTCTGACTTTCTTCTATCGCCAGATGCGACCTCTCATCGAGGCAGGTTATCTCTATATTGCAAACCCGCCGCTTTTCAAAGTTACCAAAGGCAAAAAGTTCCAGTACATCGATACCGAAGATAAACTTAATGCACACTTGGTAAGTTTGGGCTGCAATGCTGTTACCGTCAAAACTCCCGCCGGTGATGTTTTAACTCCCGAAAAAGTTCATAACTTAATCGGTATTTACAACGAGGCTTCACACATCAGCGATCGCTTGCACCGCTGCGGTATCAATACCGAAGACTATTTGGCACAAGCCAATGCGGAGGGCAACTACCCTGTTGCATATATCTCTGTTCGTGAACTTGACGGAAGTATCTCAACTAAATACACTTACACCGACGCTGAAACCGCTCAATACATTGCTGATGCCAAAGCTCGTATCAACACAAATGATGCAGAAAATATCGAAGACGGCGCAATTGATTTAGAAAATGCCGAAGATGTTGTCGAACTTGAAGGCGATGAAACTATCGGTGCAGAATACATGACCGAAGATACTTTCGGTATTGATGTTATCAATATTTACGAATCAAGCAGCTGCAAGTTCCTCAAACAACACCTTTCAGCAGAAAACTTGACTATCGAACAGATTTTTGAAGGTACAGATACCATTTTCACAATATCTTATACCAACAAAGAAGATATCGATGCGGTTTCTTCATTGCAGGGACTTTTCGATACTATCCGAACCAAAGGTCAGGACGGACTCTATATCCAACGCTACAAAGGTCTCGGTGAAATGAACTCTGAACAGCTCTTCGAAACCACCATGGATCCAGCTACCCGTAAAATGATCCGTGTCACCATGGAAGATGTTATGCAGGCAGAGAAAATTTTCAATCTCCTCATGGGCGATGTCGTTGAACCCCGTCGTGCTTATATCGAAAAATACGCCGCAAACGTCAAAGATTTGGATATTTAAGGTGTTATTATGCAGAAAGATATTAGAAAATTCTGCAACAACCAACTTCTTATTTCGCCGTCAATTCTGGCGGCGGACTTCGGAAGTTTGGCTGCTGACATAGAGAGAGTTGCTGCTGCCGGTGCCGATATGCTTCATCTGGATGTCATGGATGGTCATTTTGTGCCGAATATCTCTTTCGGCGTGCCGATTATCAAGTCAATCAGAAGTCAAAGCGATTTGCTTTTTGACACCCATTTGATGATCAGTCATCCGTTGCAGTATATTGAGGCTTTTGTCAAAGCCGGTGCTGATCACATCACTTTTCACCTTGAATGCGATGATGATGCTTTTGAAGTGATTGAAAAAATCAGATCATTAGGCGCAACTGTCGGAATTTCCGTTAAGCCCAAAACTCCTTTTGATGCAGTAAAGAAGTATATTCACTTGTGTGATATGGTTCTCGTTATGTCGGTTGAACCCGGATTCGGCGGTCAAAGTTTCATGCATGAAGTTTTGGACAAAACCAAAGAAATCCGCAACTATATAAAGGAAAACAACCTCCCAACTCACATTCAAATTGACGGAGGAATTGATGCCAATACCGTCAATTATGCAGTGCATAATGGTGCCAATATCATGGTTGCCGGAACTTCGGTTTTCAGACACAAAGACGGTGCTGATGTGGCAATTAAAGAACTCAAAAAAGCTGAAAAGGATTTATATTTCTAATGGCAGATTATCATAAATCTTTTTTGTACGATTACCATGTGGAATCGGGAGCGAAATTCTCGCCGGCATTTGCTTGGAGTTTGGTACAGAATTATGCTGACGGAGTAATTACAGAGCAGCAGTATGCGGAAAAGCATGCAATAATTTTTGACAACTCACATTTGAGTAAATTCAGAATTACTTATGACAAAAGCTGCGAAAAGGAGTTTGATAAATTTTTCTCAACTCCGATAAGCAGCCAAAATGATTTCTGCTATGCAGAGAATTTCCTGCTTAACAACAATTCACAAGTGCTTGACTCTGTAAAAACAATCAAAATGGCAGATTGCGACATCTTCTTAATTGCAAGTTGCGAAAAAAAGAAAATTTTAGATAATTTTTTCAATGAATTATCAAAAAATAAAAAAATTAAAAACTTCAACTGCTTTGACTTGACCTATGATTTAGGAGGAATTTATCTCTATGGCAAAGAGGCAAAGGCGGTTTTGGATAAAGTCGGTGCCGATATGGACTTTTTTGCAAAACCAAACAATGCAAATATTATCACTATCAGAGATTACCGCTATATCGCAACCGTAATTGACAACAACGAAGAAAGTTTCGCTTGTCAATTTTTCGGTTCAGAGGAGAGCATAGAGGACTTATGGATTGAGTTGTACAACATCGATCCGATCAAACCTATCGGCGTAACTGCGGCAGAAAATTTGGCTTTGGATAAAGAAAACAGACAATTTTTTGCCACTCAGAATGCGGACAAATTGCAGGGAATTATCCTTTTGCCAAGCCGCCGTCCGGCAAATTGTGGAATGCTTATTTACGACGAAGCAGATGAAACTATCGTCATCGGAAAAGTCTTAAAAAGTTATTTTTCTTCCAAGCACGATTGCTGTGCTACTTATGCAGAATTTGAGCAAAATTACGCTAAAAACAAAAAAATTGTCTTAAAAGATGAAAATATCTGCATAAAAGCAGAAATTATTAAGATTTTTGACTTGACATAATAAAAAAATAGATTATTATATAGCAGAGTTAAAATATTTAACATAAACAGAAAAACAGAAAAAAGAAATTTAATTATTATTAAGGAGTATTTTTTAAATGAGATACTATTCAGAAGACCATCAATGGGTTGAGGTAATCGGCGACAAGGCAATTACCGGAATTACTGAATTTGCAGCGGAACTTATCGGCGAAATCACTTTTATTGAGTTGCCGCAAGAAGGAAACGATTTAATTATTGGGGATACCCTCGGTGCTATCGAAACTGAAGACACTGAATACGATTTGTATTCCCCAATCAGCGGTACTGTAGTGGCAATTAATGACTCGCTTGAGGATGATCCTACTTTGATGATGAATTCTCCAGAGCAGAAAGGCTGGATTTGCAAGTTTATCAATATCGACATCACTGAATTCAGCGATATGATGAGCGAAGAAGCCTATGCCGCTTATACCAGAGAATTGAGAAAGTAACTACAATGGACAAAGAAAAAGAAAAATTGAATTCAAACAACCAAATCAGCATCCCTGCCAAAGGCGATATTTTGATTGAGGCAAGAGGTTTGTGCAAGAGTTATCACGGAAAAAAAGTGGTTAATAATGTAAATATTACCGCCAAAGCCGGAGAAATTGTCGGACTTCTGGGCCCTAACGGCGCAGGAAAAACCACCTCTTTCTATATGGTTATGGGATTGGTCAGACCTGATGAGGGGCAAGTATCTTTCCGAGGAATTGACATTACCAATGTGCCGATGTACATGCGAGCACGAATGGGCATGGGATATTTGGCTCAGGAGCCGAGTATTTTCCGTAAACTTACTGTGGAAGAAAATATTTTGGCAATTCTCGAAACCTTGCAGATGAGCAGAAAAGAACGCAAAGAGCGCTTGGATGAACTGCTCTGCGAGTTGAGATTGACCCACTTGGCAAAACAACAGGCAATGACCCTCTCCGGCGGTGAACGCAGACGATTGGAAATTACTCGTGCTTTGGTAACCAATCCGTCTTTTTTGATGCTGGACGAGCCTTTTGGCGGTGTTGACCCCAAGTCAGTCGAAGAAGTGCAGGAGATTGCACTCAAATTGAAAGACAGAGGCATGGGTATTCTGATTACTGACCACAATGTCAGAGAAACTTTGGATATTACCGATCGGGCATACTTATTGGCGGACGGCGAAGTTCTCTGCGAAGGCGACAAATATTACCTGCTTAATGACAAAAAAGCACAAGACATCTATTTTGGCTCTAAATTTACCAGATAACAAAAATAGCAGTTGCTTAAAAATTGAATCCTGAAAAATTAGAAAGGCAGTAAGAAATTATTGTCTTTACGGTAATTTTTATTCACATTCTGATGACAATTATGTCAAAAGAAATAAAAAAGGAGGTTTTTTATGGATGTATTAATCAATGGCAGAAATTTCGAAATCACTCCAAGTGTTCGAAAAACAATTGAGGACGCAGTAAATGCTGCAACAAATCATAAAACATTAACCTTTACCTCAGCACGCGTGGTTGTTGAGCTTATCAAAAATTGCTTTGAAGTATCTATGGATATTCATGCAAAAGGTCATGAGTTTACAGCGAAAGTTGAAGACTTTGACTTCAATATCGCAGTCGACAAAGCTGCGGCGAAATTGGAAGCACAGATGGTTAAAATCGTTGAAAAAATCAATGACTCTCACCATTGTGGAGAAAAAATCGCAAATGTAACTGAATAGAAATTACCAAGGGAACTTGTTAAAAGCAAGTTCCCTTTTTTTGTTTTAGAAAATATTGATTCCAATTCGAGAGAGAATATTGGCAACAGCCAAAAAGACTATGAACAACGGAATCACAAAAAGCAGATAATATTTGAAACACGCAGGAAACTTTATTCCTGCCCCCTCGTTTACCTCTTTCATGAAATTCTCATAGCCCCAACCCTTTTTGAGAATACAAAAAAGAATAATCGCAACTCCGCCCAATGGCAGCAAATTGTTGCTCAAAATAAAATCTTCCAAATCCAAAATATTTGATTTTTCGCCAAAAGGCTTGAATCCACTCCAAACATTGAACCCCAACGCACAAGGAAGTGATAAAACCAAAAGTAACAAAGTTACCATTATTGATGCTTTCTGGCGTGAGAAATTTTTCTCGTCAATGTAATAGGCAATCAAATTCTCCATAACCGCAATCACTGTAGTCAAAGCCGCCAAACTCATAAGTCCGAAAAATGCCGTTCCAATCCAACGGCAACTCCCCTCGCCCATACGACTGAAAACATTCGGTAACACTTCAAAAATCAATGTCGGACCGGCATCAGTTTTTACCTTATAGGCAAAGCATGCAGGGAAAATTATCAATCCGGCAACAAACGCAACAAAGGTATCCAAAGCAATAATATAGCAACTTTCCTGCATGAGAGTATGCTCTTTATTGATATAACTGCCGTAAATCGTCATCGAACCGATACCGATACTCAATGTGAAAAACGCTTGTCCCATCGCTTCGGCAATCACACGCAGCACCCCTGCTTCCATAAACTTATTGATATCAGGATAGAGATAGAATTTCAATCCCTCATCAGCACCCGGCAATAATACCGCATAAAACGCCAAACCGGAAATAAGCAGCAAAAGCAAACTCATCATATATTTAACAATTCTTTCCACTCCATTTTTGAGTCCGAAACTGCAAATAATTCCGCACAAAACAACACTCAATGCCATGCAAAAAATTATCTGCGCAGGTGATGAAACAAAATTACCGAATTTTTGACTAATCGCCGCTGTTTCCATTTGCCAGAAATCACCCCGTATTGCAAAATACGCATATCCCAACATCCACCCAGAAACGGTGGTATAGAACATAAGCAGAATCCAGTTGCCGCAGAAAAATAATTTCCCCATACTCCGCCATGCTTTCGGTTTGGTGCATGCCAATTTTTCATACGCTCCAACCAAATTTTTGCGGGAGGCTCTGCCCATGGCTAACTCCATCATCAATGCAGGCAAACCGAAAATAATCAGAAAAATCACATACAATAATACAAAGTAACCTCCGCCATACTGTCCAACCATAGCAGGAAAACGCCAAATATTACCCAATCCGATTGCACAACCTGCCGCTAAAAAAATAAATCCCAGACGGCTTGATAAAGTTTCTCTTTTGGTTTCTTCACTCATAGCTTCCTCACATTTTATTTTTAATTCTCTTTGTCGGCTCGGATTCCAAAGGATTATCCGGCCAGTAATGTTTTATATATTTTTGCTTCATATCTTTCTGTACATATTTGTAGTTGTTTTGCCAGAAATCCGGCAAATTTCCGGTAATTTGAATTACTCTATTTGCCGGAGAAAGCAGTTCTATTTTCAATGGAACTTTCTTCATTCCAACTGTCGGATGAATTTTTGTGCCATACATTTCGGTCATTTTTACACTCAAAATGATTTCATCATTCCGATAATCCAACAAAATTCTGCTTCCGCACACTGTAGTGTAATATTCCGGATACAATTTATCCAGCAGATTTCTCTCTGTCAATTCTATACTATAACACAATATTGTCCAAAAATCAAGTTTTTTAAGATTTTTTAACTGCATTAAATTAATATTGCTATTAAGCAGATACTCGGTAATTTTTTCAAAAATCCGTTCCTGCTGAAAATTCGAAAAAAGCGAACTATCATTTTTGTGCGCAAACTCAATTCTTTTCAATAATGCCAATGCCTTTGGTGTAACATCAAAAAATTTAAGGAAATCTTTTTTCAGCAATTCAGTAAACTTCTCCTCAAATAATTTCGGATCACTGACTTGTACCGCCTTTTCTGATAACAAAATTTTTCGAAAAAGTGTTCGTTCCATAGCAAAAAAACGATTATCTTCTTCACTGTATTCCAAAGTTGATTCTTTTTTGAAACAATGGTCAAAATATCTCTGCAAATCATCTTCTGCTATCGCCGCTGCCTGATAGATTATGCCATTTGCCTGATTACTTCTGTCGATTTTGACAGCGACGATGAAAGAACTTTCCTGCAATAAGTCCTGGTCGTTTTTTAGTTTACAACCGAAACCATTAGCCAGTACATAGGTATTAT
The DNA here is from genome assembly GCA_045651565.1 of Victivallaceae bacterium. Classification (GTDB taxonomy): domain Bacteria; phylum Verrucomicrobiota; class Lentisphaeria; order Victivallales; family Victivallaceae; genus RGIG5270. The sequence goes on from JAZRSP010000072.1 coordinate 8,336, forward strand.
CGCTTCGCTTTTTTGCGATAAAATCTACATAAGCAAACCCAAGCAGCAACCCGACTTTCTCCAAACTTTCTTCACGATATTTCAACTTATTTATCGCCAAAAACTGCTTCAACCTTTTAGAGTACGAATAAGTCGGTTTTCGCCGCATATCCCCAAGCATAACTTCCAAATCAAGCGAATCACAACTCAAACTCTGCTCTTCCAGCAATGCCGCAATTTCACACGCAAGCACTTGCAAATCAAGCTCTTTCGCCTTTTCTATCATAATTCCTGAATGCAAATCACTTGATTGACTATAAACTTTTCTGCCAAAAGCA
>JAZRSP010000073.1:0-1983 GCA_045651565.1 Victivallaceae bacterium
GGCAACTTGCGATACAAATGTGTCCGCTTTTTCCGAAAATACAATAGAGGAAATTTCCTGCTCCATACAGAATTTCAATAACTCGTGGCAGTGGCTTTTATCGCTAAACATATCTTGAGATGCAAATATTACCAAACCGCATTCGCGGACAAGTTGCTTTGCATCCGCCAGCGGAATATTGCCGGAGCGGACATCAACCCCGGTCGGAATTTTCGTTTTGGCAATCTTGCCAAGATGGTTTTTGTCTGCAAAAAGAGTTACCTTGCAACTGCGTCTGACCGGACGCCAACGCCTATCCCAGCAGCCTTTCCGGATCGATGTCGCCATATAAAACGCGACTTCCGTAGTATAATTGCCGGTAATGAACATTATTTCACCTTTACCCAAAATACCGGAAATCAAATCCCGCTGCTTATGTTCCATATACGCATTAAGACTGCCGCCGAAGTTATCGCTCAACTCTGCCGGAATTATCAGCGATTGGGCATGCAGATGTTTGCGGAATTTTTTCAGGGACAGGACTTCATGCTTGTAACCAGTCAGCAGTTTGATTGAAAAACTGATGTGCTCTTTACGCAACCTTGCCGCGAAAAGCATCGCAAAATTCCAACCTTCGATCCCCTGTTTATTCAGGATCAGCAAGTTTACTTTTTTTGCCCGGCGAATTAAACTCAGGTCGCATATGTCGACAGCATTCGCTCCTCCGGGATAGCACAAAAACAGATCGTCTGAAAACAAACCGCTTTTGGGCGGTGAAAGTGTAACATTGACAACACCGGAAATTTTACTCCCACGGCGGATGGGATAATGAACATCTTCCGGAGCTATGAAAACACGGCGCGATGCAAAACCAGGACGATGCAATATCGTTTCCGGCAGAACAATAACCTCATCGCCGTTTCTCTGCCAGATGATACTGTGTGACGGAATGCCTTCGCTATTGTACACAAATTCTCTCGTCCAACCTCTGTCATACGGATAATTCTGCAACGTTTTATCTTCGTACCAGTTGGATTTTTCAGCGACTCTGTTCTTGCCACCCCAACCACCGCTTAAACCAAATTTTTCTCGCAAAACAAGAGCATTTGACAATTCCATATTGTAAGAAGTCACTACTGAAATCGAGGAATATGTATCGGGCAAAAATCCTGTCGCCATCCGCAAATAAATAAATTGAGTATGCCCCAGGGGAGTACCATTCAGGCAGCTGACATATCCTCCCCATTCAGATTTTTCAATATAAGGTTGTCCGGATGATGCGAAAGTGCCATACGGTGACAACATATTGCATTCGCAAGGATACCATGGGCGGTGCAGATTGAGGCGTGTTGTTCCACATTCCCAATAGCCTTGACTGAATACACCGCCACCGTGAATTCGTCCTGCTTCTGCCTCATCGCATAAAGCCTGATCAACTTGAGAAAACATAATAGTTTCTTCGGAAATGCCGACATTTACGATCAAAAAATCAGCTTCACAAGTTCCGTAGATGAGGAGTTCTGAATAATCAGTGATGACGGGAAGATATGCCAACACCGGATATGTGATGTTAATATCAGACCGCATAGGCTGCCTCCTCCTTCGCCCAGTATGTTTTTTCTTCGTGAAGGCAGATCTGGATATCTTCTGCCGCACGGATATAATTATTGAACAGAATGGTGCGGCTCAAAGGCAGTAATTTATAACGCATTTTGTCGTAATTTTTTACCAGTCGTGCCAGCACCTCTATCGTTAAAGTGACAGTAAAAGCGGACTGAAATTTATTGTTCATGCTGCGACAATGTTCTACTGCCAACAATGCAGCTACCGGAGACAGATCATCTCCATATACAGAGAGACAATTCATGGCACACAGTTCCAGTTCCCGATCCAACTGGAAATAATACGCGGGGACAAGCCGCCGAACTTTTGCAATCAGATTTGCAACAGTCAGATGTTCTGTATTTCCGGAATATGCCCGATGCACTTCCGTTGCCAAATGTT
>JAZRSP010000074.1:0-3592 GCA_045651565.1 Victivallaceae bacterium
TGCAGAAAGATATAGAAAAGATCTTGAAGTTGATTATACATATCAATTGAAGACAAAAGAAAAAAAACGGCCATCGCATCTTGTAAATCATGATTTAAATACACTTGCTCATATCAGACGAAATTATTCTGAAAAAAGTCAAGCCTCAATTTTTTTGACATGGGATACTATCTTGTTGGAATTAAGTACCAAAGTCGCTAACTCTGGCATTGTTTTGTCCCCTGCTGAAGCCGTCGACTTGTTTCAATTGTCTCAACCAATTTCTGATAACAAATTATGTGATATTGCCATCGAATTTGCAAGTACTAATTCTCACCCGACATTTTCTGCGATTGCGCTTCTTGATTACTTAATAGAAAATGCAGAAAAATTTGGTGTTAAAGAATGGATAAATAACACATTGAGCAGAAATCTGCTTGACGATTGGGTAGCAGATGTTGATCGTCTGACAAAAACAATGAAGTATACTAAAGAATCAGAAGTATTCGAAGCAATGCTTAGAGAAAAAGGTTTATTACCATCGAATACAGAGGCAGATAGTGAATAAATTCACATTTACGCATTCAATAGCAACAATGTCAGAGGAGAATCTATGAAAATAAACAAAATAACTCTTCAAATCACATTATTGCTGGCTGTTATCAGCCTTGCAATAAGTTACATTATTTATTGTTTTGAATGGTCCGATTTTTGGCAAAATGCTGCCTTGGGAATATTTGGCAGTCTTTTGGTTGCCGCAATTGTATCTTTTGTTGCCTATATTCACGACAAAGGCAAGATATTAGGCACAATCCACAAAAATTTGATATTGATGTATCAGCAGAGTTGTTCCTTGGATATTGTTCTTGCAAGTCTTGCCAAAAATCTTGAAATAAAAATGGCAACACAGAAAATTTTGGCAGAATTGGAAATTGCCAAAAAAATTGATGCTTTAAAACCGACTCAAACAATATTAACATATTCAAGTTTCAGAAAATCAGGGATAAATAATTTTTTCCTTGGTTTGTTGAATTTCATGAATTCATTTCATATGGAAACAATGGTCCGTAATATCCAGATAGCTCTGACAGAATTTCAATTAATGCTTGCCGAAAATCAGTTGTCTCAAAAATATGATGACTTGACTTTACAGGCAAAACGCGATAATGTATTTTGCGTTTTGTCTGTGAATAAAGCAATGAATGGATACATCGGCAGTATGTTGGAAAATCAGATCATTGTTATGGAAAAGTTTTATAAACCGGAAATCTCTTGGGTGGAAAATAAAAAATATATCATGGCTGAAGTTCAAACGATTCAAGCGGAATTACAAAAAATGAATCAGCGATAATCGGAGTAGCTTTATGGGAAATAAAGAAAAAATATTACAGTTGATGTCCAATCTGGAGTCTGAAAATATTGAAAGAACCCGTGCTTTCGATAAGGCTGACAAGATGGGACAGGCTATCTGTGCCTTTGCCAATGACATCGGCGATCGCAAACAGCCCGGTTATCTTTTGTTGGGTGTAGAAGACAATGGTTCTTTTTCCGGAAAACGCATTACGGATGAGCAGTTGACCGCATTAGCAGGTTTTAAGTCAGAAGGAAATTTATTGCCGCCGCCGTCAATGACTATTTACCATGAATCATTTGCAGAAGGCGATGTCGCAGTTATCGAAGTTTTTCCGTCTTCATATCCTCCCATCAGGTATAAAGGGCAAGTTTGGGTTCGTACGGGGCCTCGAAAATCACCTGCCAATAATGATGATATTCATATTCTGGAAGAAAAACGGCTTCATTCCGCCACTCGCTTTGAAATTATGCCCTGCGTTGATTCAAGTTTGGCTGATTTGAATTTAGATCTTTTCCGTAACAGTTATCTTCCCCGTGCAATTCAAGCAGAAGTCATTGACGAAGATCCCCGCCCCATTGAAGAACAACTTGCAGCATTGCGTTTTTATGATCGTCAACACAAACTGCCGACAAATTTGGGAATGTTGCTTTTCGGCAAACATCCGGAAATGTTTATTCCCTCTGCCTACATCCAATATGTAAAATTCGGCGGTAGCGACAATGGTTCAGATATTCTGGCAGAACACGCCTATAAAGGTCCGCTGTTGCAAACTATTGATGAGATAAACAGCTTTGTCAAAGTTGGTATTGCCGCTCCCCGCCCGGTAAAAGTATCTGCATTACAGGAAGAAACTATTTCCATGTATCCTGATTGGGCGGTTCGTGAATTGCTGCTCAATGCCATTATTCACAGGGATTATCAAATCGGTAACGCCCCGGTAAAGTTTTATGATTACAACCATATCCGCTTGGAGATATCCAATCCGGGCGGTTTGTATGGACAGGCAAATCCGGAGAATTTCCCTTATGTGAATGACTATCGCAACCCTTTGTTGGCAGAAGCGATGAAAGTCATGGGGTATGTCAATAAATATAATCGTGGCATTGCCAAGGTCAAAACTGAAATGGAAAAGAATGGCAACCCCACACCGCAGTTTGATGTAAATAAATTAACCGAATTTCGTGTAACTCTTCTGCCCAGTGCCAAGCTTCAACTCATCACCTCAAATGAAGAGTTGAAAGTAAAAAATGGTGAGTTATTTGAGCGTAATGACGAGTTAAATGATGAGTTATTTGAGCGTAATGGCGAGTTAAATGACGAGTTAAAAAGTCTCTCAAAAGGGACCGCAGACAGGCTGTGCCAAATCATTGCAAACACCCCCGGACTGCGCAGAAAAGAACTTGCGAAAAAATTAAACGTATCAGTTTCGACATTAGACCGTTATATCAAAGCATTACCTGGAAAGATAGAACACCGCGGTTCCAAAAAAACTGGTGGCTGGTTTCCTAAATCCTGATAAAAACAGTGAGGATAATACTGATGGCAACAAATAATGCAAATAACTCATCACCCGCACCGATCGCGGGTGAAAAGAAAAAAGAACTTTCCGCTTGGATCGTATTTGCCAAGCCGGAAATGTTTATGCTGACTCTTCCGGTTGACGGTTCTGTAATTCTGCCCGTATTGGAAAACGGAGATGCTTTACTTTTTGCCGACCGGGAAAATAAAGTTGCCACTGGCGTTCGCCGTTTGTACCTTATCCGCAATGAAGAGAAAAAAACAATCCTTTATTTCGATCGGATCGTAGACTTTGAATCGCCAATTCCCCTTGATGAGTTGCAATATACTATACCTGAAGCTCCTGCAGCCGTTTGGAAATTGGAAGTTCCTAAACTGGAACGCGCTCTTCAAATCGCTAAACATCCGGAATTTAAGGCGTTGCCGGAAATTAGTCCTTACGACATAAATGCTCAAAACTATGTCCGTAACCTTTTGCAGCAAGCGGTTGTAGACGATCTTCTCGGTCCAGCGCGTGGACCGGAAGAAGAAATCGTCGGAATAAGTGTCCGTGATCGATATCTGGTCGGCAAACTTGCTCCGAAAGTACCATACGATGACGGATCCTCAGACTCACCTTTTACTGCGGATGATTCCGATGAGGTGCCTGCCGATTTGGTCAAAGTGGAAAATAAAGATCACAATGATCTCTCCAAATCCGCAGGCGGTGCAATTGATGAAGAAGATGATGCAGCTATTGAT
>JAZRSP010000075.1:0-3230 GCA_045651565.1 Victivallaceae bacterium
AACAAAACTTTCTGATATTCATCATAAAGTTTTTTCATTTCAGGATGCATTTTTTGAACCTCTTTTTCTATTTCTTCAATGTCATTGGATATCTTTTTGCGACGAGTCGGAATAAAGTACCATACAAAAGAACTCATGGAAAAATATTTGTCAGCATAGCGAGACTTATTGACTATGGGGAACCAAATATCATGACAAGGAGCCCCCAAACAAAACTCTTCATTCAACAATTTCTCTTCCATTTTATATGCAATTTTATCCAATTTCAACCGACAATCCAACAATTTCTTCTGCTTAGTTAATACTTTTTGGCGATAAGAAAAAGACATCCGTACAAGCAGAAAAAAAGTCACAATCATCGCTAATAAAAATAATAACAATAAGTTCATTTTTCCTCCTTTTGAAGCTTTTTTAACAATTCTTCTAACTTTTTAGTTAAAGTTTCATTTTTTAGTTGTTCATCTTTGAGACGAGAATGACATTTTTCCAAACGTTTATCTTTTAAAGCAATATCCTCATTTTTTTGGTTAATTAGTTTAGCTTGGGAAGCAATAACTTTATTTAATGAACTAACAGAATCAGGCGTAATAACAATCTTGAATGCTTTTATGAATAGGAGAGCAATAATCAATCCGATTATCATTCCAAAAAAAAATTCCCCTTTTTCTTTAATAATTTCCATAAGCTGAATAATCACATCAGCGTCTTCTCCAACCTTAACGGCTGCACTAAGCATTGTCTCTCTCCTTTTTTGGAACAGCATACTGTATTTGCAGTAAATAAAATCTTACATACTTAATATACATCCGTTTCCAATCGATTCCAAATCATTCCAAGCGGCAAATCTGAAAATTTTTAGATTTTTTTAGATTTTTTGCTTGACTTTTGCAACAATGCTATTCGCAAGGGGCGCAAAACAGCACTGAAAAGTTGTCCCGGAAACAAAATAATGCCCCTTCATAAATAGCGCGGCTTCGTCACCCCCAAAAAAGATAAAAATAGACTGAATTATAGAAGAGTTTCTTTATTGCTTTATATCCAAGCTGATCACAATGCGGCGACCGACTTCGGAGATTCTGAAGTGAGTGTCGTCGGTTCTGTCAAGGAGTCCTTTTCTCAACATATTGCCAAGCTTGGCAATAACTATTCCCTGGGGGAGTGATGCGGCTTTTGCGGTACCATACGCAACTGCTTCGGCAAAATTACCATTTTCATCCCGTATAGCAACGATGTCTGCCCCTTCTGCAAGAATACAAAGAATCTCTTTTTCTTCCGGCAATAGAGCCAGTTTTTTATCCTCCTCCTCAGGAGCTATGAGCGTCACTGTCAATGAACCATTATTTATGATTCCGGAGTTATTGTTATTAGTGTTTTCTGAACAAATTTTCCCGGAAAACAGTGTTTTCAATCGATCAAAAATCATTTCTCATACCTTCATCTATCGTTGTCAAACAGAACTATGTCGTTTTCAAAATTTTCGAGTTGCACTCAGATCTCTGTCAGGCATGGAGATTACGGCGTTTAAATGTTGCTATTGCAAGACCAGTTGGCTCATACAGCAAATTTCCTGCGTTATCTATTGCAAGCAGTTTTTTGATCGTCTTCCTTGCTGCCTGCAAATCAACGGCAGGAATATTATGAATTTGCTCTGCAGCTCTGATTCTTCCGGAGACCAATTCTTCTATCTTCGAAGTTGCAAAGTTTAACAATCCGTGACCAGTATTTCTGCGGAAAGCTGGTGCAAAATCACAAAATAAAGTGGCTGCATTTGCACAAAACATACTTAAAGCTCCCTTTGTGTATTGTAAATCAATTTCAGGTGTCTCTGAGCAAATTTGATCTAAAAAAGTTCTATAAGATTGAACATGAAGCTCTGGTTTTCTGACACAGCCACATTTTGTACCATAACAACTCCAAATCTCAGTATATTTAGGGTGTATTTCACACTGCCAAACCCATGCAACAGCCAGGATCTCAGCTAAATTTAGCCTTATAATCTCCATGATTATTTCATTGTCTCCTCTTTGAGTTTTTCTCCAAAATTAGCCGCAGCCATAGCCAAAAGGCGTGCTTGTTCACGACCGTCAAGGCTTTCAAAAATCTCAAGCAACTGGGATCGCATTCCGTCGGATGCCAAATTACCACTGCCGCCGCCAAAGAAATCAATTTTCATTTCAGGAAACAATCTCAGCAAGGTTGCAACCGTCATGTTGCCGATAGTACATCTGCCATTGAGATAATCTGCTATCCTGCCTTGAGATACTCCAGCTTGTTTTGCAAGGGCAACTTGTGTCCCTGCTTGCCGGTAAGCCTCTTTTAACGCTATTAAAATATCTTTTTCTGTCATAGTTTTAAGCCCTTTTTCGTAAAATACCCCATTAAAAAGGCAAAATCAAGAAATTTTCGTAAAAATATCTGCAATTGAGTTGAAAATATCTCATACAGGATTATATTATCTCATATTGAGTTAAAAAATATTAATCAAAGGCTTTAACAATGACACAATTAAGACGTATCAGATTAGAACGGAAACTGACGCTCAGAAGTATCGGGGAAATCATCAAAGTCACACCTCAAACGGTTCACGATACAGAAGTTTATGGAATCAAAACCGTAAAAACAGCCAAACGTTACGCCGCCGCTTTGAATTGCGACTGGCGGGAATTGCTGGATGATGGAGAGGAAAAATGACTGAAACAGCATGGATTATAATTGCACTGATTTTGACGGCACCGCTATGGCTACCATTGGTTTTTATGATCATTTTAACGGTACTGATGATTATTGGGTGCCTATTGATCGTGCCTTGGCTTGTTGTTTTGGGGTATTGGTCTGACAAGTCTGACACGTCGGACAAAAACTCAGAGGAGAATAGAAAATGTTTTGGGAACTTAGTGTAAACGCTGCATTTAGCTGCAGCATATTTATCGGTTTATTTACAGCTTTATTTTGGATTTATCTTGCAATAAAACACATCAAAATCACTAATCGAACCGCCGATAAACTCATGAGTACATATATGTTGGTGCAATATTTTATAATCACGGTGATGATGATGATGACAATCATGTCTGTAAAAACAAGCATTACTAAGACTGTCACAGCCATAAAAAGTATCAATGGGGAATTACTGACTGATTCGGACACGTCGGACAAAAACTCAGAGGAGAAACACAACTAATGCCACGTCAGCTGCTCAATCAATATAATATGCTTGCCTTGTTTGACCG
>JAZRSP010000076.1:0-3150 GCA_045651565.1 Victivallaceae bacterium
GGTTCGAGTCAAATACACTAAAAATGACCATACTTGAACCTTGAAAAATTCTCAAAAAGTTTGCTTCAATCAAAAATATCCACAACACCTGACTTTTGCTTTTCGGGCAAAGAAGAAAGCGGTCTGGAATTTTAATCCAGACCGCGAGATGACGGAGGCTTTGGAACTACTGGATTCAAGAGATTTTAACAGTAACATCAACAATAGAAACACTCGCGGAGTGGCTATTCGCAGGCGGGATGCTGCGATTGAATTAACTGAACTTGCAGAAAAAAATCATTATGGAGAGTGATTAAACGCATAGAAATATGCTTTGCCATCACCACCGATGTGAAACCACATCCCAAAGTTTATCATAAATCCTGTATGATTGCAGAATATATCCTTATTCTGCAATTTTAACAGATTTTTTTTTACTTTTTCTGTAAAAATCTGCGGATAATATTTGAGAAAATCATACCGGTTTTCCAACCATACATCGTGCCACTCTATCGGGTAAATAATCATTTGGGAAATGCTATCCGCATCATTGTTACGGATATGTTTTTGCAACTCCGGCAAAAATTTTTCGACACCCGCTTCTTCCCGTTTTGATACCCCGGCGACGCCATACTTTTCGCTGTCCGGTTCATCAGGTAAATATTCGATGGATTTTACTTCTGAAATATGTTTATCACCGTAAAAATCTCCGAATGGCACTCTTGCAGTATGCCATTTGTCATTCTCATCCCGGTATTCAATGGTCATTTGACCATTTTTTAACTGCAGTCCGTTAGAGCCAAGTACTGCGTTTTTGCCCAGTTTACGGGTAAAGACAATGCGAACTTGCTCATTATGATCAGGAATATGACTCTGCAAAAAATAGTTTCCATTTTGCTTGTAAAGCATTACCAGATATGTTCTTTTGCCAAAATTATAATCTGCCTCCCGGCTGGAAGCAAACTCAATCACTGTCATTTCCGGAAATTTTTCCTGATAACAGCATCCGGAAATAAAAATAAGGGTGGCGACAAGCAAACCAATTGCAGATACTTTTTTCATAACCTACCTTTCTAAGCAGAATCTTAATATAAGGCAAAATAGTAAAATTGCAAGAAAAAACCTTAAGCGGTTGCAAAAGTCGTCAGCCATTTTTCAGAATGGTAAATTTGAGCGGTGCGGATTTCAAAAAAAACTAACAGCCGACCAAGAATTTCTGCTTAACGGAGAATTTAGGAGAATATTTCTCTGAAATAAAATCATCATCAAACTTGAAAAAGTGTTTCTATTTTGAGCGTAGAGATGTCATAAGTCAAATTTATTTTACCTCCACCAAAATATCCGCCTCGTAATCAATAGGTTACGATGTTTTTCTTGCCCTCATTTTCTGCTCAAAACTGCACTTTAAATTTCCAAAATGCTCCAAAATGCCCCAAAATGCCCCGTTTTTCAACAACAATTACGGAATTTTACGGAATTTTGCCAGTCACGTTTTTTCCATACCTGAAATGTGGTAAAATTTTATCAGCCTCAGCTGATGATGCCGGAATCGTGATCAATCCTTTCGCCCGGATTCCCAAGCCAACGATGGATAAAGAGCCGCGTCAGCCCGGAATTGCGACAATTATTGGATTATATCGCCAATAACGATGTACGGGCAATTATCGAATTGAGGCGACAACTGGTCAGTTGATCGAATAAATGAGCTCCGGCAGAGTCAACACTGATTCAGAGGTTAGTTTGCTTAAAAGTTCGATACCGCAATTTTGCAGACGGTCATTGACTTTTTCGGCAAATTCCCTCTGTAATTCTCCAATGGCAGTGCGTTCCGAAACCTCGGCAAGACGGGGATTGCTGATACAATGCCACACCACAGACAGCATGTCAAAGATGGTCAGCCAATGCGGGAACTTGACGGTCTCAATTTCAAACAGCTTGTGCATTGTGTTTGAATCTTTCAGAAAATAGCTTCTCCCGCGTTTGCTTTTATCAAGCGTTACTGCAATTCCGGAAGTACAGAGTTCATCCAGCACGTCACTGGCAGATTTCCAGGAAAAACCTCCTGCATCTGCCACATCTTGGATTCGACAGAATTCCTTATTCAACATTGCAAGCACCGCCTCTGCCCGGGCTGACATCCCGAATGCCCCCCGCAAACGCAGCAAAAGCGATGCATTACCTTTGGTTGAAAACGGCATCACCTTGTTACTTCGGAGATATTGATTGCGTTTGAATCCGTAACGCAATGCCGTTTCATCCGGCTTTGGTACAAACTCATTACCGAAGAACATCGTTTCAACTCCGGAATCTTTCGGCAGAAAATTTTGGGCAAGCGGCTGCCATTTTTTCAAATTTACCGAAGCGGCAATAAAGCCGAGAGATTTCCGGTCAGCGTTGGTAAGGCGTTTCAGTAAGGCTTTCAGACGGGGCAGATTGATGCTTTCACCATTGCATTGAAGCCAGTCGATCACAAGATCATAGAGCCGCTGATCATACCTTGCGAAGTGTGCCGAAAAAATCAGCAACGCTTCAGGATCAAGCACCAAATCATCCTTGCTGTTGACTGCTCCGGCAACGCCAAACTGTGTCCACTGTTTCCAGAGCAGAGTCAATATAGAATCGAGCAGCTCCTGCTTAAATTTGTTCACTGACATTTTTCCACCCCAGTTGGTTGAACATATCTTTCAAAATCATCCGGAACGCTTCGGAAGTATCTTGAGTCATGCACCATTTAGCCGCTGCGATCAATTCTTTCTCTGTTGGATTCAAAGCTTTCAAGTCGGAAACGTGATAACCGCCGCAATCAGCCGAAGCAAATGTCTTGAAAAAAATCTGATCGTAGCGTCCAATATAGTGAACCGTCAACTTTTTACCGACAATTACTGTGGTCAAACGTTCCTGAAATCCCGGAGGCAATCCCATTTGAAATTGCGAAGCCGGACCATTGTTCAGCCAGTCCACAGGCAAATTCAATACTTTGCCAACCCGATCAGCCGCCTCAATCAAATATTCCGGCAAAGGTTCGGAGTCAACCAGGACTTCAGCTTTCATTAAAGCCACGATATCCACATCCTGCGTAGTGCGGGGAACCAAACCGGTAGCAATCAAAGCCGAACCGCCGCAAACAACGATCTCCGTAGCCGGTGCATCATCCAAAAACAAGTGTTCATT
>JAZRSP010000077.1:0-9050 GCA_045651565.1 Victivallaceae bacterium
GTTCGGGGTTTTCCACTCTGTAAGCGACACCACCGGGCCGGGAGGAATTTTCCGCACTTTGCGCAACGCTCCGGTTTTCATTAAACTCGCAGAAAAGATGAATAAATTGTGTCCGAATGCGTGGATGCTTCATGTGACTAATCCATTAAGTCAGATTACCCGTATTGTCAATGCAACCGGGTTGGTGCGTTGCTGCGGATTGTGCCACGAAGTTGCAATTGCCTTAAAGGCTCTGCGTCAAATTTTTGATTGCCCCGATTTGGATGCAAAAGTTGTCGGGGTAAACCACTTTACGCTTTTCACTGAATTGTACAGTTCAGTACTTAAAGATCCGATGAAGGCTTTGAATTTGACAACTTATCTCGAAAATTGTCACAAAATCGCCGCCGCCAGCGGATCGGTTGATGACTTGGTAAGCAAAGGCACAGCCCATACCCTGCCCTTGTATTTTAACTTTTATTTAAAAGATATTATCGGATGTTATCCTGCCGCAGGCTCTCCGCACATTGTGGAAAATTTCCCCCGATTCCTCAATGATGAAAGTCTAATTGAGAAGTTTAAACTCTATCGCAAAGGAGTTTTGCCGCGCCGCCCTGAAAATAAACGGGATATGACTGTCAAGTTACAGAAAACTCTTGACGAAAATGCAATTCCACCCGAAACAAGCGAGCGTTCACTCGAAATGCTTTGCGATGCTTTGGTGGGTTTACTGACCGGTGAAAGTCGCCGAATTATTGCAACTTTGCCTAACATCGGACAGGTCAGCAATCTTCCGAAAGATTGTTCAGTGGAAACTTTTGCAGTGGCAAGTTTAGATAGAATTACCCCCGTAATGTCAGGCGAAATTCCGATGAGTTGTTTCGGTTTTATGGCTTCTGTTGCCGCAGAACAGGAACTTGCTTGTCAGGCTGCGTTGAAACAGGATAGGCAACTCGTCCGTCAGGCAATCTTCGCTTCACCCTTATTCCACCAAAAAGAAAAAACCGACGAACTCGTTAACGCCCTCTTTGAAGCCGAAAAAGAGTGGATCAATTGGTAGTTTTGCCGGTGGCTAACGCCGCCCCCGGCACCCCTGCGCCAGCACTGGGGCTGGACTGGGGCACCTGTGAGTTTGACAGGTCGAAGGCGGTTTGGTGGAGTGTAAATGTGGCAAAATATTAAAAGGCATCATCCCGCTTTTTGCGGAATGATGCTTTTGTCTTTTGCCACGGTTTCGCCAACTAACGGAGATTTTCGACGCCACTCAAATCTCCTTTTTTCGCATAATATGCACCCATTTCGGTTGTGTCCAAATTTTTAGGGTACACTTCAACTAATAAATTATAGTTTTCCCTTTCTCCTGCAAAAAACAAAAAAAATCGGAATTTAGAGTTTTGCAACAAGCAAAACAATAAATTCCAATATCGGTCAAGGGCTGTTGCCCTTGCGCAGATGGGGGTTATAGGGGGAAGGCGGCGTTAGTCTTTCCCCTAAAAAAACTACAAGACAGCTAAAATGCCATTAGAGTTTTGTTCTTCAAAAACCTTTTTAGCGGTGCTTTCGTCAAACCAACCGAGTTTAGCTAATTCATAAGTTGCGACATAGTCTAATTCAATTTCGCAAGTGCCGAAGACAGTAATTTTATTTATGCCGTCATCATAGGTTCGATTTGCTTGATTCCAGCAATTTGCGTTACCGTCTTTAATTATCAATTTAACTTTGCCGTCGGAATTCTGTTCGATTGTGTCACAGCCCCAATTCTCGCCGAATGTGAAAATGTCAATTCCGCCGCCGCCATGCAAATAATCATCTCCTGCACCGCCGACGATCAAATCATCTTTGGCTCCGCCGATAATAATATCATCGCCCTCGTCGCCGAAAAGCTTATTGAAGCAATTCTCATTTGCCCAGATTGTATCATTGCCGTTACCGCCTCGAACTACTAAATCAGAACTGCTTGAATACCCAAAATCACTGCTGGTAAAGTCAAGTATATCATCTCCCTCGCCTGCCCGAATTTCCTTAATTTCCGCTAATCGGCTCTCATTGTGTGCCCTGTTTTGGAACGAATCGGAATAAATATCGTCGACAAAAAGTGCGTCGCCATTGCTGTCATCGGTCAAGTACAATATATTGGCATCAGTACAACCGACAAAAATATCACAAATTTTGTTTTTTCCAGACAGGGTTATTTTCTTTTCATACTCTGCTGAACCTCGATATTCCGCAGAATACGCCCGACTCCAAACGCCATTGGTTCTTGCGACAAAGAGGTCTGAGACTGTATCTTCAACTGCTTGGAAATACTCCGCATTGGACAAATTAGATGGTTGCTCCAACTGGTTTGCTCCTTTGACTTCATTTCCTGCGAGATCGGAAACTCTCCATGAGAAGTCACTCAACGGCGCAAAACTATTTAATTGAGCCTTGTTGACTTCCATTTTTATAACGGTTTTGAAATTATCTTTGGAAAATTCCACAATATATATCGGTTCAGCGGAAACATCACGCCAACTTATATTTTCCTGAACTGCAATCGGATTTTCCGGGTCGATGACATTCTGCTGCTTATCCATAGTCGTTCCGATAATCAAATCGTAAGTGCCGTCCGCGGTGTACTTAAATGAGTAAGTTTTGTAATAATACTCACCTTTCTCATAATCATACAATCTCTCACTGTCGATATAGGTTGCTCCTGCTTGCAAAGCAAAAGTATCCCCCCAGGATTCTACCAATATAACGCCGTCAAAATTGCCGATTTCACTACTGATTTTATATGAACTTTTGCTATCAGCATAATCCAATTTAATTGTAATCGAACAATCACTCAAATTATTCAAAGAGTTAATCATAACAGTATCGCCGGAGTAAACATTCAAAGTAATATCGCAATTATCCAAATCGACTCCGTCGGCAATTTCAATTTCCCCATCGACCCGCAATTCCATATCGGAATAATCTGAACTGAAAATAATCTTTGCATCTTCATACACATAGAAGTAACTATCTTCATATTCCGGAGCCCATATTGCCCCGTTTAAATCCAAAATAATTCCATCGTAGATAATTCCACCGACAGTAAAACGCCAGAACTCATCCGCCAGAACATAACCGGACATAAAATACAAATCTTCATCACCCTTGAATCTGTCATTATAAAAACTGTATCCGCCCTCATTATTCTGCTTGACCCAATAATATTCACCACCCTCTACGAACATTTCTCCGATAGTTAATGAATACTCATCTCCGGTACCGACTCTGAATATAATATTGCCCTGGAAATCCTCTGCATTACGGCAGAATTTGTATCCGTTTTGCTGAGAAGTGCTCCATGCTGTCGTAATTGTTATGTCACAGCCGTTTAATACACTTAAATCATCTATCAAATAATCATCATTGTCAAGTTGAAATTCAAAACTGCAATTTTCAAACTTCACATCATCAGCAACTTGCAATTTCCCGTCAATAAAGAAACTTACATCGGCAATATCGCTGCTGATAATAAGTTCTCCGTCATCAGAAACACGGAATTCTTTGGATGCTTCAATTTCCGCTCCTGCAAGTTCCAGAGTTGTGCCGTTATCAATATACAACATATAAGAGTCAAAATACCAATACTCATCGGCATAGTTGTATTCGCCCTTAACAATGTGAGTAGAATTCCTGCGGTAGTCATAGACAAAGTTATATCCGCCTCCTGCATTCTCTTCAAATCGGAAGACATAATTTTGATCCATATAAACTTCATCAAGGGCGATGTATACTTCCGGAAGGTTTAAATATGATAAATGATAAATATTTATTTTCCCTTCAAAATCTCCGACATCTCCGCAGAATTTATACGAGCCGTACTTTTGATTTGCAAGGTCAATTGAAATACTGTTTTCACTTAATCCATTGAGAGAATTAATCATATAATGATCATGCCAACTCCACTCATGGAAACTCAATGATGCATCTAATTTCACACCGTCCTTTATTGTCAGCACACCGCCGTCAATTGAGATATAATCCTCGGCATAATCACTCTCAATTATCAACTCGCCTTGAACTACAAAATACATCTCTTCTGCTATTTTCGCGCCGGCATAAACCAAAGTTTCATCTTCTGCAACAGTTAAATTATTATTAACGGCATATCCGGTCAAAAGATAACTCTCATCTGCATAGAAATATCCGCCCTCAATCTCAAATATATTGAAAGTTGTCCGAACTCTCTCAATTTCCAATTCATCGGTAACATTGCTGATTTTCGGGATAGTTGAATCATCGGAAATTACCATATAGAAACTCAAATGCCCTTCAACTTCATTAGCAATTACCCATTCGAAAGAACCTGCATTTGTGCCGTCGGCATAAACTGAATCAATCAAAGTACCATCCTTGCCGTCACCGTCAAGGTCATAGAAAAATGTTACTGTCGCTCCATTCGGAACATCATTACAGCTCCAATTCAAAGTGACTTTGCGCTCTTCGCTATTAAAAGTCGAAGTCAGAGTCGGCTTCGAACTCTCATCAGTTTCCATTAAATTTGCAATAAATTGAACATTTTCCACGCCTGAAACTTCCAAAGTCAAACTCTCTGCATTGACATTAGCAAGTGCCAGCAGTACACCATTAGCAGTGGAACTTACCACGGTATAAGCAACTCGGTTGCCATTTTCGTCTATGAGTTGATATTGAGCATTTCCGCTCTCCCAAACAGCCGAAATGAGGATAATTTTTGAACTGTCAGTAATTTTCCAAGATTCACGAGAAACGGAACTTTTTGAACCGTAAACTTTCGGCATCTCTGTTTGTTTGGCAAGTTCTTCACCGCCAAGCAGAGTGAAGCGTCTATTCATATCAAGTTTGACCCCGATAGTAACAGCCGAACCGAAAAGTTCCCATGATCCCCAACTTACCAAATAGTCATCGGCAAAAATTCCGTTATTACTGTAAGTCATAAAGACATTCGACGAAACCGTATAAGCAAATCCGAATTGAGAATAATCAACCATCGTTTTGCCGGAAAATGCGAAACTTCCGCCTTTGATAATTGCCTGTGTATTAACAGTAATAAAATCAAGCGCATTCAATTCACCTTTGATAGTTGTATAGCGTTTAGTCCAGTTGACCTCGGTATCGACCTCGCCTTTTATCAAACCTCCGAGCAGTTCTGCTTCGCCGTGACCGGTTACATTTTTCTTGCTTATAGTACCGTCGATAGTAATTTCTGCAATCGACATTCCGCCGATTTCCGCACCGTAACGGAAGTCAAATCCGCCTGAAAATTCAATATCTTGCTTGCTGGAAATATTTTTAACTCCACCTCTGATTGCAGTTAAAATAAATCCTGTCGCACCTAATGCAATATCCAAGCCCTCAACTTCGACAGTAATAGTATCAACTTTCTTGTTTTTAACCACATATTCGCCTCGGACAGTCTTGTCAAAATAGGTAAACTGCACCTCTGCTTTGCCCGACCAGACATCATTGACCGTATCGACAGAAATTACCCCCTCGGTCAAGTAAAAACCGTCGGCGAGATTAAGATTTTTGAAAGTCAAATCACCGACCACATCGACTTTGATACTGCCGAAATCGTGAGGTGTGGTAATTTTTATATACTTCTCATCATCACCATCGCCGCTTGCAAAGTCAACTGTCAAACTCGGATTCTCATCACCTTCTCCGATTTTGTCAAAAACTTCAATTCCTAATTGACCTTTTAATTTAAATTCATAAGCTGCATCATTCTCACTGACAGTAATCGACATATCTTCCATGGTCAAGCCCAAACCGCAGTACTCAAATTCTGCGGAAGGAAATGAGAGTGTATGGGATCTACTACTATGCTCTTTGTTTACCTCCAACGCCTCTGCCACAACATCAGTCAAAGTTGCTTCGCCAAGTTTTTTGTCGCCCTTGATAAGTTCAGGCATTACAATCACTTCAATCGTATGATTTCTGACATCATCACCGTCAACAGCCTGTACAACAACTTCGGTTTTACCGTAACCTGTGGCGGTATTGGAAATTTTTCCGGTATCGCCGATAAACTTACCTGTTTTCGAATCAATTTTGAGCCACGATGGAGCATTTCCGCCCAAAGAATAAATGGGATTTGCCATACTTCTAAATGCAGTATCAGGGAGAGCAATTTTTGTTTTTGACTTCTCCCGATCGACTTTTCGGCTGTACGGACTTGTTACCGAAAGCACCAGTTCAGAATTTTTCACAACAAGTTCAAGTTCCAAATCATCCACTACCAGCGGTTTATCCATACTCAAACTTACTTCGCCTTTTTCTCTGCTCTTTCCGTCTTTCATTACATTGATTGTGATTTCCAAGTCTTCATCGAAATTGGCAGCATTACCGATAAGCCGATATGTTCCTCCGACTTGTTTGGTGTCAATCGTAATAGAGTAGTCGCCATTTACAACCAAATTTGTATAGTCATTGATCAAAAGTCCGTCTTCGACATAGCGAGGGGCTAAATTCATATCCAAATCACCCTCAATTGTCAAAGTTCCCTGGTGAGGCAAAGAGTCCTCTCCATTATCCTCATAGTCAATACAAACATTACCTGCAAACGATACATTTTCTTTGAAAGTCAAATCGCCCGAAGTATAAACCCTGTCCGTATGAGTTTGGAAATAGACATTATTATCAAAAGTTAGTGCGTTATCATAAAACTTACTTCCCGTGCTCCAAACATGTTCATAATCATACATACACTTAACAACTGCGGTATGATATTCTTCTCGAAAATAATATTTGTTTTTATAAGAATCACCGACTGCATTACCGTCAAAAAATACTTCTCCATTAAATTTAAATCCAGTATAATAACCCTCATAACCGCCAATTAGAGCATCCTGGTAAACATTCTCTTTAAATGTTACTTTTCCCTCAAAGGTTATATCAGCAGTATCATCATCACCCCACATCTCAAACATCGTAGAATCAGAATAATTCTTATAAAATATCGCATTGTCTCCAAAAGTGATTGCATCATTTCCATAAGCCATTGCAATCCTATGATTTTGGGTAAAATAAGCATTATCTCCGACACTAATACTCGTACCTCCGGTATCAGCATGCCCCCGTGCCAATAAACAAGCTGCTTGATTGCCGATAAATTGAGCATTATCCCCGATTGTAATATCATCGCGTGCAACGATTGCGGCTTCCATATTTCCCAAACTGTCAGTGTAATTCTTGTTAACAAAATTAGATTCAAAGACGGCATTGTCGCCAATCTTCAAACTGCCTTGATCTACAAACAATGCACGACAATTATCCTCGAAAGTCAAGTTATTACCCAATTCAATATCATGACCTATCAATTCCAAAGCTCCACCGGCAAAAGTTACATTATCAACCGAAGCATTTGCCCCTCTCAAAAACAATTTGCCGCCGGCATTAAGTTGAATATTATTCGCATAACCGTCCTCTTCAACAATCAAACGACCGCCGCTTTCAAGTATTATATTATTTGCCGCACCGCCCTCACTAACATGCAGATCCCCCCAATAAGAAGAAGTATAAAGCTCTATCGTATCCCCTTTGAAAGTTGCATTATTAACAACGCCGCCGTTTCTAACTGCAATATACCCACAATCGACAAAAACATCATTAATTACTCCGGTATCGGCGTTATCCATAGAACCACGATAAACTTGTACGCCATTCAAAGTCCCTTGATTCGCGAACGCTCCGTCATAAATAGTTAAATTATTTATCGTGCCACTATTCACATTATTATGACCAGCAGCTCCATTAGCTAATGTAACATTTTCCACAATTCCGTCATTCACCAAAAAATTACCGCCGTTAAGTGTGATATTTTTAACCGTACCGCCTTCCTCGACAGTAACATCAGTATTCTCAAAAGTAAAATCTGTTACCACTTCCTTGAAATTAAAGGCAACCCCATTTAAAGTCCCGACATATTCGGTATTTTCTCCGATGTGAAAATTAACCAATCCGCCCTGCTGAATGGTCAAATTCTGCACATTACCATACAAATCTGCCGAACCGCCAGATAAAATTTCAACATTAGAAGCCAAAATCATTCCCGAATATGCACCCATAATATTAGGTTTGTAGTAATATCCAAACTCCAATACACCGCCGCTATCCACAGTTACATCAAAAACTTCACCATTAACAACAGTACATACCCCGCCATGCAAAATTTGCAGATTAGAAACTACAGCACCCTCTTCTACATTCAAATTTGCAGTATCATGCCAAGCGCTGACATGGTTTTTTTCTATTACGACATTATTTACCCTACCATTTAAGGAAACATTCATGGCACC
Organism: Victivallaceae bacterium; assembly: GCA_045651565.1. Lineage (GTDB taxonomy): Bacteria > Verrucomicrobiota > Lentisphaeria > Victivallales > Victivallaceae > RGIG5270. The sequence continues at coordinate 8,292 of JAZRSP010000077.1, forward strand.
GTGAAGTTCGACATTATTAACCACACCGCCCTTAACAAAAAGATACTCCGGATAAATCGTCCCGTTATATATAACTTTATAATAGCCTACATTGAGAGTATTTCTTTCAAAAACTTTTACATTATCGGCAACTCCGTCTTCTAAAACAACCAAAGTAGTCGCAACAACCGAATCTGCCCCGACATTAATATTGTTTGCCGTGCCACCGGCAGAAACAATAAGCTCTCTCCTAACTATGTCTGCACTCGTAATAATTCCGCCGGATTGAACTATTTCACCGCCTCCGGCATGATTAATAACACCGTCATTTTGGACGATCACATTGCCGGCATTCACAATTGAACTATTGACCATTCCGCCGTCAATAATTATGTTAAAGCAATCCCCTTGTCCACTATTATAAGTTGTTAACCAATCAACCAATGCCTTACCGCCAATAGTCAAATTGCTCTTCCAATAGTAATCTGTCAAAGCAACATCTGCATTAATATTATCAACCATACCGCCGGATAAATATGCAGAAGCTCCGGCACCAATATTCAGATTATTAATATGACCGTTATCCAAAGTGACTAACCTTGCATTCTCGTTCAAACTGATTGTGTCTGCAGAATTATAAGATTTAACTTCATTTTCTTCAAGTATGTACACATTGGCATTGCGTGCGTGATATCGGATATAATACAAGGATTCCGGATCAGGCTCACCTCCATAATAGCGGGAATGATATTCAACTATAGCATTTTTTTCGCAATATTC
>JAZRSP010000078.1:0-3214 GCA_045651565.1 Victivallaceae bacterium
ATTATGATATATTGAATTTAATTTTTATATGAGGAAAGTTAAAATGGACAGTAATTTTGAAAACACTTTAAGTTTGGCAAAGAGAGTCTTCGATGATGAAATTGCCGGAGTTTTGCAGGTAAAGGACAGTTTGGGTGAAGAATTTATCGCTTTGGTTGAGAAGTGCAAAGATGTTTTGAATTGCGGCGGCAAATTGGTTTTTACCGGTATCGGGAAAAGCGGTTACATCGGTAAAAAATTGGCGGCGACTTTGGCTTCTACCGGCTCAACTTCAATTTTTATTCACCCGGTCGAGGCATTGCATGGTGACTTGGGAATGCTGCAAAAAAATGACATTGTGATTGCTTTAAGTTACAGCGGCGAAACCGATGAGCTTTTGAACACCATCAAGCCGGCAAAACGCTTGGGAATCGAGGTAATTGCGATTACCGGTTTTGTCAATTCTACTTTGGCAAAAATTTCTGATTTGACAGTGCCGATGACTGTTGAAAAAGAGGCTTGCCCCTTTAATTTAGCTCCGACAACTACAACAACTGCGCTTTTGGTTTTGGGTGATGCTTTGGCGATGGTGCTTCTGGAACAGCGTGGATTCAGCAAAGAAGATTTCGGCCGTTTCCACCCCGGCGGAGCAATCGGCAGAGTTGTTACCATGCGTGCTTCCGATATTATGCGCAGCGGTGCTAAATATGCAAAAGTCGGCATTGATTTGAGCGTAAAAGATGTTCTTTGTGCGATGAGTAATGCCCGTTGCGGTGCGGCGATTGTGGTTGATGATAATGATAAATTATTGGGCATTTTTACCGACGGAGATTTCCGTAGAAGTGCCGAAAAAGATATTTCAGCTTTGACCAAAAAAGTCGGTGAAGTCATGACTGTAAATCCGAGTTTTGTTTATATAGACGATTTGGCGGTAACGGTTTTGAAAAAAGTTGAGGACAAAAAAATCAACTCGGTAATTGTTGTCGATCGTGATAACAAAGTAGCAGGGTTGATTGATGTTCAAGACTTGCCCGGTTTGAAATTAATGTAGTATTTTCAAATAAAAAAATGAGGTGAAATATGTCAGAAGTTGTAAGAATTGGTATTCGTCCTACTATCGATGGACGCAGAAGAGGAGTGCGTGAATCTCTCGAAGAACAAACTATGAATATGGCAAAAGCCGCAGCAGATTTGATCAGTTCAAATTTGCGTTACACCACCGGAAAAGCAGTTGAATGTGTAATTGCCGATACCACTATCGGCGGAGTTTATGAAGCGGCAAAATGTGAAGAAAAATTTGCAAAAATGAATGTTGTTGCCACTTTGACTGTAACCCCTTGCTGGTGTTATGGTTCCGAAACAATGGACATGAATCCTTTGACTCAAAAAGCAATTTGGGGTTTCAATGGAACTGAACGGCCCGGAGCAGTTTATTTGGCGGCTGTTTTAGCGGCTCACGCTCAAAAAGGTTTGCCTGCTTTCGGAATTTACGGCCGTGATGTCAAAAATGCCGATGATACCACAATCCCTGAAGATGTCAAAGAGAAAATTCTCCGCTTTGCCCGTGCTGCAATTGCTGTCGGTGAAATGCGTGGAAAGTCTTATCTCTCAATCGGTTCTGTGGCAATGGGAATTGCAGGAAGTATCGTTGACCCGAACTTCTTTGAGGAATATTTGAATATGAGATGTGAATCGGTTGATATGTGTGAAATTATTCGCCGTGTCAACGAAAATATTTTCGACCCCGAAGAGTATGAAAAAGCCCTCGCTTGGACTCGCAAATACTGCAAAGAAAGTCCCGATTTTATTAATGGCGAAAATGGTAAAACCCGTGCTGAACAGGATGCTTTGTGGGAATATGTAGTCAAAATGACTATCATTGTTCGTGACCTCATGGTCGGCAATGAAAAATTGAAAGATATGGGCTTCGGCGAAGAGGCTTGCGGTCACAATGCGATTGCAGGCGGTTTCCAAGGTCAACGCCAATGGACAGACCACATGCCCAATGGCGACTTCCTAGAAAGTGTGCTTTGCTCATCATTTGACTGGAATGGTATTCGTCCGCCTTATGTCGTTGCAACCGAAAATGACTGCTACAATGGCGTAGCAATGCTTTTCGGCAGACTTCTTACCAATAGTGCCGCAGGTTTCAGCGATGTTCGCACCTATTGGAGTCCAGAAGCTGTCAAGGCGGCGACCGGTTATGACTTGGAAGTTCCCGGCTTGATTCACTTGATCAACTCCGGCGCAACCACCATGGACGCAACCGGACGTCAGAGTATTGACGGCAAACCTGCGATGAAGCCTTTCTGGGAAATTTCTGAAAAAGAAGCAGCAGATTGTGTAGATTCAGTTTCTTGGGTGCCTGCGAACTTGGGTTACTTCCGCGGCGGCGGATTTTCAAGCAAGTTTTTGACCAAAAAGGGCATGCCGATTACCATGAGCCGACTCAATTTGGTCAAAGGTTTAGGCCCGGTCTTGCAGATTGCCGAGGGTTATACCTATGAACTTCCTGCCGAAATTCATGCGAAAATTGATAACCGTACCGACCCCGGTTGGCCGACTACTTGGTTTGTGCCGAATTTGACCGGAGAAGGGGCTTTCAAAGATGTTTACAGCGTAATGGCAAACTGGGGCGCAAACCATGGCGCATTCCACTACGGACACATCGGAGCAGATTTGATCACTCTCGCTTCAATGCTTCGTATTCCTGTTTGCATGCACAACGTTGATGAAGACAAAATTTTCCGTCCCTCAACTTGGAATGCTTTTGGTATGGACAAAGAAGGCGCAGATTATCGTGCCTGCCAGGCATTAGGCCCGGTTTACAAGTAAGTTTTTTTAGAGAGAAGGCTTGCGCAGCCTTCCCCCTATGACCCCCATCTGCGCAAGGGCAACAGCCCTTGACCGATATTGGAATTTATAGTTTTGCTTTCACAAAACTCTAAATTCCGATTTTTTTTGTTTTTTGCAGGATAGAAGAAAGCAATAAATGATTATTTTAAACACCACTTTGACGAGTGCGTGAGCGTAATAGATATGAAGTATCTTGCAGGTCGCTGACTTGCTTCCGGGAGTTTGAGGGACGGAATTAGTCCCTCAAAAAAAGGAGATTTGAGTGGCGTCGAAAATCTCCGTTAGTTGGCAAACCGTGGCAAAAGCTTTGTGGGGTCACTCCGTAAAAAAACGGAGGGACTCCCCTAAGATTTTGCCACATTAACAAACACCAAACCGC
>JAZRSP010000079.1:0-5359 GCA_045651565.1 Victivallaceae bacterium
AATTTTTTTTCAAAAAAGTTTATGCAATCTATTACTTAAACTATCACAAAAAACAATACTCACAAAAAAGGGAAGACTAATCTCTCGTCTTCCCTGAAAAAACTTAAATAAGACCCATATTTTCGGGCAAACCGAAACGGATATTCATACACTGAACCGCCTGACCTGAAGCACCTTTGGTCAAGTTGTCGATACATGAGGTCAAAATCACTTTGTTTGTATGTGGATCATAATTAAAACCGATTTCACAAACATTGGTCATTGCGACATATTTAACTTCGGAAGTGCGTTTAGGAGGAAGAATACGGATAAACTCTTCATTGCCGTACGCCTCCTTGAAAGCCGCCTCAATTTTTTCCAAAGTACAACCTTCTGCTGCATCAAGCAAAATAGTTGAATTGATTCCGCGATTAAACGGTGCAAGGTGCGGAATAAAATTGAGTGTAATACTGTCAACTCCTGCCGCAACCGCAAGTTCCTGTTCAATTTCCGGAGTATGACGATGACCTACAACACCGTACGCTCTGATATTTTCGTTACATTCCGGGAAAATATAGGGCAAATCAACTTTGCGTCCTGCCCCGGTAACTCCGGAACAACTTGCAATAACGATGTTGGTAGTTTTTACCAATTTGGCTTTGAGCAAGACAGAAGTCGGCAAAATTGAACTTGTCGGGTAGCATCCTGCACAAGCAACCAAGTCGGCAGTTTTCAATTGTTCACGATATCTCTCCGGCAAACCGTAAACTGCTTTTTTCAAAAGTTCGGGTGACGGGTGCGGAACTTTGTAGTATTCCTCATACTTGGCAGTACTGCGAAGTCTGAAATCGGCACTGATGTCAAAAACTTTAATTCCTGCTTCCAGCAAGGGGATAGCAAACTCGGTTGCAGTTCCGTGAGGCAAAGCCAGAATTGCCGCATCGCATTTGCCTTTAAGCGACTCCACATCGGGAGCAACGAAAGTCAAGTTTGAATTAGTGAATCGCGGAAAAACCTTGCTGACGGGTTCGCCTGCGTTTTTGCGTGAAGTAATTGCTACAATTTCGCACATGGGGTGACGGGTAAGAATTCTCAAAAGTTCTTCACCTGCATAACCTGATGCTCCAAAAATTGCTACTCTGATTTTTTCCATTTTGTTTTCTCCTGTTTAATTCATTTTTATTATTAAATTTAAATATTTTCAACTAATTTTTTAGCCAATTTAATTCCGTCAATTGCCGCTGACATAATACCGCCGGCACAACCTGCGCCCTCGCCTGCGATATAGAGATTTTTGACTGAACTCATAAGTGACTCATCATCTCTCAAAAATCTTACCGGACTTGAAACACAAGTTTCGATACCTGTAAGTTGTCCTTCCTTTATAAATCCAGGACATCTCTTGTCAAAATCCCGAAGCGCGTATGCCAGAGATTTATACAACTCTTCACTCAAAATTTTATCAATTCTGCTTGAAACAATCCCTGTCGATGAAGAACTCTCCTCACGACAAAGGCCTTCTCGTTTATTCAAAAAAGCCTCTGCACTTTGCGCAATAAGTGTATAATCCTCATTCCCTGCCAGAAATGCCGACTTTTCGTATTTAGTCAGAAACTTATACGCCGCCTCAACCGTACCGAATCGCTCGCCGTCAATGGTCATTATCAAGCAGGAATTGGCAAATTTACCATCACGAGCATAACGGCTCATGCCATTACTGGTAACTTGACCTTTCCACGCCGAAGCCATAACTACTTCACCGCCCGGACACATACAGAATGAACTTACACCCAAAATTTTCTCTCTGTTGTCATTGGGCAGTTTAGCAACAAAATTATATTCCGCCGCCGGCAATGAATCATAACGCTTCATCAAACGGTATTGGTGGCGGTCAATTAAAAGTTGCGGATGCTCAATTCGACAACCGATCTGAAAACTTTTAAGTTTGCATTTCACGCCTTTTTTGACCAACTCCTGCGTTAATTCTCTTCCGCCCAAGCCGTGAGCAAGCAGCACATAATCTCCCTCAATCAAAGTTCCGTCGCTTAAAATTACACCCTTAACTTGGTTGTCAATAATATTCAAAGTTCTGACACTGCTGCCGAATCGGAAAGTTCCGCCAAGTGCCTCAATTTTTTTGCGCAAATTTTTTGCAATAATCGGCAATTTATCCGAGCCCAAGTGCGGGCGTTTCAGGTATATCGTATCTGACGAAGCACCGCAATCGACAAAAGTTTTCAAAATAAATTTACTTGAAGGATCTTTGGTTCTAGTATATAATTTGCCGTCGGAAAAAGTTCCTGCACCGCCCTCGCCTATCAAAAGATTGCTCTCGCTGTCAAGTTCCCGTGTTTCCAAAAACTTCTGCCAATCGGCACTTCTTCTATCCACATCAAATCCCCGATCCAGAATCAGCACCTCCATTCCGGCTTCCGCCAGAGCCAAAGCACCGAAAATCCCGGCAGGCCCGGTACCTACTACAATTGCCTTTTTGCGTTCTTCAAGTTTTTTTATATCCAAAGTCGGCTCGTACTTATCCAGCACTTCTGCCTCCGCAACCTCAAATGCCCTCGAATTATCAAACTTCGAATTATCCTCTATTTCCGCATAAACCGAATAGACAAACTGCGGTGTGCCCCGACGGGCATCAATAGACTTGCTAGTAATCAAATACCGCTTGAAGTTAGTTTTGTCCATGCGCAAATAACGCACGAGCAATTCCCCCAGCATCTCATCGACATCATAAGGCACACTTGCTGAATCAAGCAAAAAATTGTCTATTTTTAACCACATAAAAACCTGAAAATCTCCAATTTAACATTGACTTTTTTTCAGTTTATAATAACCGTACATAATAAAACATATCGTCGGCCCACAACCGGCAATAAATGGCGGCAAAATTCCTTTTCTCCCCAAAATCATACCGATACTCGCAACAACCATAAAGACCACAACCACCACAATCGCATTAATGATTGCCAGCACAATTCCGCTTCTCTCCCCTTTGGTCGCAAGCGGAATACCCAAAAATACTGCCAAAACACACGCCCATGGCACCACCAAACGATAATAGAATATTGTCAAATAAACATTTTTGGTTGAACTTGGCATATTTTTTGAGCGAGCAAGAATATCCAAAATAATCAAACTCGACAACGACTCCTTAGGCAATCCGGCATAATAAATTTCTGCCGGAGTATCGCCGATTTCATCGGGGCTGAATGTAATTTCTTTCATCTTTTCAGATTGATAACCATGTTTACCGCGATTATCATACTTCGTACGGGTAACTCCATAAAAAGTCCAGCCATTATTTTTATCGTAATGAGCTCGCTCAATTTCAAACTCATACTCCAAGGTATCATTTTCACGATACATTTTAAGCGTACCTTTTTCGTAATCTCTGCCAAGCGGACAAGCGCCGAAAGCCCACTCTCTTCTGCCATCATAACTGCGGAATGATCGACGCAAAGACTTCCTCTCGACTTCTTCCTTATTACTTCTTGTTTTATCTTTGAGGATTGTCGCATTTTTTTCGGTAATTGGGATTAGGACTTCACTTAAATAGATATTAAAGCAACTTACCAAAATTCCCACAATCACCATGCCTCTGCCGCAACGAATCAATGATATGCCGGAGGCTCTCATTGCATTAATCTCTCTGTTCTTGCCAAAATTCGCCATAGTCCAGATACAACCTAAAAGCATCGTAATCGGCAGAATAAACTGAATAGCATTCGGCAAACGCCAAAGAAAATAACTTATCGCACTCCAAATTGTTACTGCATCTTCGGGATTTGCGGTTGCTTTTTTCATCTCCTCCAAGAAGTCACTGAATGAATCAAGCACATCAGCCATCAAAAAACCGAAAATAAAAATAAAAAGCAAAATAAAGAATTTAACAATGAACTCTTTTAAAATATAATAATCCAATGTCCAATAAATACCATTACGGCATGTAATGACAGTATTATCATTCATTAATTTTTTATCATATCCTGCAACAAATAAACTTTTAATTTTTTCCCAGAACTTAATCATAAATCACCATTATTTTTATTCAATCATCACGCACAATGTTATAACTTACCATTTTTATCATCATTTGCAAGTTTAAAAAACAAAACTTGACGAGTTTTTGCAAATTTTTCCACAATTTCATACATTTTGGCAGAACGCTTATAGTCGAAATTAACAAAAATATCGTCCAAAACCATCGGCAATGACTCAATATTACGCTCAATGTAATCTATCAAACTCAACCGCATTGTGAAAAGCAGCTGCTCACGAGTTCCGGTACTTAATTCATCAATTTTCCGCTCTACCTTATTCGCAGTAATGCAGACAATTTCACCATTAGTAAAAGATTTTTTTATTCCTATATAACGATTATCCGTAATATACGAGAAATATTCACTTGCCTGATTAATCATATCGCCCTGATGTTCTTTCTCAAATTTCTCAATACCGTCATTAATATACTGCAAAATCAATTGCAATTTGAGATATTTAGCAACGCCTTTTTTGAGGATATTTTTAAGTGCGGCATACTCGCTTGCTACAACTTCCATATCGTTATTATCCAGCAATTCCACATAGGTATTTCTCATCGAAGCGGTTTCGCCATTCAAGCGAAAAAATTCTTTTTTCATCTCCTGTAACTTTTCCTCATCAAATTGAGTTAAGTTCAACTTTTCCAATTTTTTTCTCATTTCGACAAGTTGAGTTTGAGAATTCTGCACATAACTCTGTTCTGTTTCCAAATTTTTCGCCATGACATTTTTTGCAGCAAGTTTCATTTGATTGCGTTTCAACTCTGCGATTAATTTTTGCACCACATCGGAATAGGACTCGGACTCATTTTTCTGCCAGTTCAAATTGTGGCAAATTCTATCTAAATCCTCATCCATTGACTCAATTTTCGCAACTTTTAAGCGGTAATCTTCTCGAATCAAATTGAGTTTCTCCCGTTCCTTAAATAACTTGCACCCCTCGGTGAACTTGCTTAATGCCGATGCAATAGAGTATTCACTTTTCATTTGATACGGTGCCAAAAATTCCACAAAATCATTTTGCAGTTTCTCCACATGGTCGGTCGAACGCATTTTGATCAAGCTCTTTAAAAGCAAGTGACTAAATACGATTACGCCAACCACACTCAAAGAACTCACAAGTAAAATTTTCCCGATTTCAGTACTGCTGAACTTCATGATCAAGCCGCCGGTAATCCCCACAATCAGCATCGCCATAAAGCCCAGATTCAAAAATGCCTTTATCCGATCGCCAAGCACAGAAAGTCTGATATTATGGTCGCCGTTTTTCTTATCTTCTTTAATTGCGGTTTCTTCCTTTAAACTGAAATCCATAAGCTTGTGTTTAA
>JAZRSP010000080.1:0-15777 GCA_045651565.1 Victivallaceae bacterium
TCCCCACTCCGGCTTCACCGATCAAAACGGGATTATTTTTGGTTCTTCGGCAAAGAATTTGAATCACTCTGGAAATCTCCTCGTGTCTGCCGATTACCGGATCAAGTTCACCATTTTGCGCCATTAAACTCAAATTTCTGCCGTACGCATTTAACACATCCAGTGGCGCATCGGAATTATTAAGATTTTTTTGAGCTGATTTAGGTTCATCTGCATCGGGATTTTGAGGCAGAAACTCGGAATCAAGCACCATTCGTACTTCTTGACGCAAACTGTCAATATTGATATTCAAATTTCTCAATAACCGAGCAGAAACGCTATTGGTTTGCTTTAATAATGCCAAAAGCAAATGCTCTGTGCCGATATAACCGTAATTCATATCTTTGGCTTCAAGTTCGGCCTGTTTCAATAATTCTTTAACTGAACTTGTCAGCGGCAACGGCCCTTTTTGAGCGACAGCTTCGCCCATGCCGACGGTTTTTTCCACTTCAATCCGCAAGTTATTCAAATTGACATTCATCGATTTAAGCACTTCGACCGCCACGCCCTCGCCGATTGCAATTAAGCCTAACAAAATATGCTCCGTTCCAATATAATCATGATTCAATCTGGTTGCCTCTTTGGCAGCCGCCAAAAAGACTTTTCTTGCCCGAACTGTGAGCATTCCGAAAGGCCCTGAATTAAAAATATTATCAAAATCCATATCATTCTCCTAAAAAATATACTCTTTCGCTTTTGAATATAATATAACAATATCTGCCAAAAATTCAATAAAATTTTCTCGCTTATTTTAAAATTTCTCGTTTTTTTAATTGATAAATTCTCGCAAAAATCACACTTTTTGGCATTAATATAATCAAATATGCCACAAAAAAAGGTTTTTTTAATTTTTTCGCCTTGATATTTACAATTTTTGAGAGTAAATTATGTTGGGTTGAAATACTCAAAAAATTTGTATTGGTAATTTTATGGAAAAAACAGGAAAAATTTTGCGTTTAGGTACCGCAGGTTTGCGGGGAATTATCGGAAACGGGCTGGATTTGGCAAGTGTTTCCGACTTCTCTTGTGCCTTTGCCATGCAGATAAAAGAAAAAGATTTGCCGATTTTAGTCTGCCACGATAACCGCAAATCCTCAAAAATGCTCTATACTTGCGTGATTTCTTCGCTTCTGTCTATGGGAAAAGAAGTCGTTGACGGCGGAGTTTTAACTGCCGGAATCATGCATTATGTAATAAAAAAATTCAATTACGGCGGGGGAATTATCATCTCCGGCGGACACCAGGGCAACGATTGGAACTCAATTATCCCGCTTAATTGTGATGGAGAATATTTCAACAACAACGAGCGTAGAGAACTCTATGACCTCTATCACAGCAAAATTTTTAATTACGCTCAAATCAATGAACTTAAAAAGGTGAGAAAAATCAATTCTGCGGAAATTGACGACTACTTTGATTTCCTGCAAAACTACTTCGATTCCGCCAAAATTCGTGAAGCAAATTTGAAAGTCATCTTTGATTGCTGCAATGGCAGCGGAAGTTTTTTCCTGCCACGGTTGGGTAAAGCTTTTAATCTGGAAATTATCAAAGTTAATTCGGATACCGAATGCGATATGCTGCCGAGAGATCCGGAACCGTCGGAAGAAACCGGAAAATTTATTGCTTCGGTAATTAAAAGCTTGAAGTGCAATGTCGGTTTTGTCTTAAATAGCGATGCCAGCCGATTAACTCTCGTTGCCGAAAACGGCAAAGCCCTCTCCGAAGAGATGACTTTCCCCATGGCTTTGGAGTATATTTTAAGCAAAGACAACTCTATCGAATCAATTTGCACCAATATTTGCAGCAGCTGCCGGGTTGACAAAATCGCGAGCAATTTTAATTGCAAAGTCGATAAAACCGCCGTCGGCGAAGCAAATATTATTGAAAGAATCCGCCTCTATCAAACCAAATTGGCAGGCGACGGTGCAGGTTCATTTGTGTATGGAGATGAGATTCCGGGGTTTGACGGTTTTTACATGCTCTGCTTTTTCTTGGAGAGTTTGGCGACTACTGGAGAAAAAATCTCTGAAAAAGCCGAAAAATTACCAAAGTTTTTTACTAAAAAAATGGCTCTCCAAAGCGACAAACTGCACCGCTATTCTAAACTGCGCTATTTAAAAAATCTCTTCAAAAACTGCTATGTCAGCGAACTTGACGGTATCCGTTTTGACTTTGAAGACGGTTTTTTGAGCATTCGTTTTTCTGGGACGGACAAAATTATTCGCCTGATCTCCGAGTCCAATGATGAAAAAAAGGCGGAAGAACGCATTTGGTTTACCAAAAATAACTTGGAGCAATAATGAGAAGTTTTGTGCATAATTTAAAATTTTCAGAATCCGGAGTTCGCGGTGTTGTCGGCAGCGGTTTGACCCCGAAACTTGTCGGGAACTTGGCTTCCGCTTTCGGCGAATATATGGGTCAAGGCAAAATTGTCATCGGACGAGATACCCGTATCAGCGGAGAAATGTTCGAAATGGCAGTTTGTGCAGGCTTGATCGCTGTCGGTTGCGAAGTGGTAAATTTGGGAATAGTGCCGACTCCGACTTTGCAGTTAATGGTCAAACATCTGGGCGCAAAAGGCGGAATTGCTATTACCGCCAGCCACAACGGAATCGAATTTAATGCGTTAAAATTCATTGATAGCAATGGTTATTTTTTAGATAGAATTATGGCGAATGAGCTTTTTGATATTTACAGTCAAGGTGAATTCTGCACGGTTAATGAAAAATCTTTGAGAAATATTGAATATTGCAGCAACGCCTTTGAGGTGCATAAAGAGAAAATTTTTAACTCCGATATTGATATTCAAATTATCAAAAATCGGAAATTGCGAGTTGCTCTGGATAGCTGCAATGGAGTCGGGGCAATTTACAGTGAAAAGTTTTTGCGTGAACTTGGGTGTGAGGTTTTCTCTATCAACAACACTCCCGACGGAAATTTCCAACGCACCCCGGAACCTAATGGTGCATGTTTATCTCCTCTCTCCGAAATGGTGATAAAAAAACATTGCGACATCGGCTTTGCCCAAGACCCTGACGGCGACAGATTGACAATTGTCGATAATAAAGGGAGGATTTTATCTCCTCATTACACTTTGGCGTTGGCGGTTGAACACTTTTTGGAACAAAGCGAGTGCGACAATGTCGTTATCAATCTCCAAACCGGCAAGATGGTCAGCGACATTATCAAATCCTACGGCTGTAATGTGATTTATGCCAAAGTCGGCGAGATAAATTCCGTCGAAGAGATGATAAAATCCAATGCGGAAATCGGCGGAGAAGGCAACTGCGGTGGAGTAATTTACGGCAAAATTCACTATTGCCGCGACAGTTTCTCTGCCATGGCATTAATTCTGGAAATGTTGAGCGTAAATTTATCCGCAACTCTGGCAGAAATCGTCGATCAATTGCCGAAGTATTACAGTTTCAGCGGTAAATTCAATATTGATCACTCAACTTCCAAAAAGGTGATAGAAAATCTTTACATGGAGTTTAGAAACAACAATATTTCCCGATTTGACGGATTGAAAATTGAATTTCCGAACTCTTGGATTTTAGTTCGCCAGTCCAATACGGAGCAAATTTTGCGATTAAGCGTTGAGGGTAAACTTGAAGCAGAAGCCGAAGAACTTTTTGGCAAAATGAAACTGCTTATTGAGAAAACAATAGAAGAAAATTAACATAATGAGGGAAAAATGACAGAAAAAGAGATAAAAATTCACTTTTTTGATATGGATCACACCTTAATTAATAATGATTGCGATGTGAGTTGGAAAGAATTTTTGATGGCGGAGAATTTAGCTCCTGCCAATGCCATGGAGATCGCGGATAAATTTTTTGAAGATTATAACCGTGGAGAATTGGATTTTGAGGAATTTATCGACTTCCAGTTGCAGGAATTTATCGGCAAAACTCCGGCAGAAATGACGGAAATTTGCAACCGTCACTTTTTAAAATTTGTTAAGGACAAAATTTATAAATCGGCATTTGATTTGATTCAGCAATTAAAGAAAAATAACTGCAAAGTCTATATCCTTACCTCAACAAATACTTGGATCGCTCGAAGCGTTGCCGATTATTTCGGGGTTGACGGACTCCTCGGAACAGAATTAAAAATTGACGAAAATGGCAAATTTGACGGAAAAATTGACGGAATCTATGCTGCCCAAGCGGGAAAAGTGACGAAAGCCGAGGAGTTTTGCTGTCAAAACAATTTAAGTTTGCAAGAGCTTGCTTATTATGGCGACAGTATCAATGATGCCGATATTTTAAGCGCAGTCGGCAAGGCTTATGCAGTCAATCCGTCGAAAGCATTACGGGAATTGGCAGAAAAAAATAATTGGGAAATTTTAAGTTTTAATTAATAAACCAAAGAAAGAGGTACTCTATGTATGAAGCAGATGACAATCGTTATTTGGTAATGGAAAACAACCGTTGCGGAAAAAGCGGTCTGGTTCTGCCCAAAGTTTCATTGGGATTGTGGCATAATTTCGGGAGCGAAGCATCGTTTGACAATGCACAGGCGATGATTTTTAAGGCTTTTGACTCCGGAATTTTCCACTTCGATATCGCCAATAATTACGGCCCGGCGCCGGGGACTGCGGAATCGAATTTCGGAAAAATTTATTCAGCAAACTTGAAAAAATATCGTGACGAATTGATTGTTTCAAGCAAGGCAGGATATTTGATGTGGCCGGGGCCTTTCGGCGAATGGGGTTCCAGAAAGTCATTAATCGCCAGTTGCGACCAGAGCTTGAAGCGTACTCAGTTAGAGTATTTTGATATTTTTTACCACCATAGACCCGACCCGGATACTCCGATTGAAGAATCTATGCTCGCTCTCGACCAGATAGTTCGAAGCGGAAAGGCACTCTATGTCGGCATTTCCAATTATGACCCGGAGGGAGCATTAAAGGCTTTCTCAATTTTAGAGGAATTAAAAACCCCCGGAGTAATCTATCAAGGCAGATTTAATATGCTTGACCGCAAACAAGAAACCTCCGGAATGTTGGACTTGCTCCAAAAATTGGGCAAAGGCATGATCTGCTTTTCGCCATTAGCGCAGGGAATTTTAAGTTCAAAATATCTCAATGGCGTTCCAAATTCTTCTCGTGCAAGTTTGAACCGCACCTTGAAAATCGATACCCTTACCCCCGATTTGATTGAAAAAATCTCCAAACTCAATGCTTTGGCGAAAAGACGCAATCAAAGTTTGTCACAAATGGCAATTTCATGGGTTTTGAGCAGAAAAGGCGTAACTTCCGCCCTCTTCGGAGCAAGCACTTGCGAGCAGATTGAAGAAATCGCACAGGCAGCCAAAAGAACAACTTTCTCTGATGATGAATACGAAGAAATCGATTCTGTAATTTTCAGTAAATTTAAATATTCAAGATAACGAAAGGAACAAAATGAAAAAATTATTTTTATTAATCGGAGCAATTGCAAGTTGCTTTATTTTAAGTTCATGCGAGGTATTGGAAGACACTTTTAATATCAATCTTCGCCCTTATGAGCCGAAATATGTGATTTCTATCCATAACTTCATCCGCTATCCCAGAGGCCTGGATATGGAAAAAACTCTGGTAACAATTGATGGTAAAAAAGTCATCGTAAACCGTAATGCTTTAATTGATTCATCTATGATTATGGACGCAGTTGCATTGCAGAGAGAAGATGATCCGCATAGTTACGACATTTCACTCAAATTGAACCAGACCGCCTTGAAAATTTGGATTCAACTCTCCTATGATAACTTGTCAAATCATGCAATCCTGCTTGACGGCCATTACTATGGAGTTTTCAAACCGGATTCAGGACATGACGAAGACACCGAATGGGTAACTCTGCGTGGACCTTTCACCGAAGTTTTCGCCAACGGAATTGAAAAATTCGCTAAACGCAATTATCGTGAATTAAATCCGTCGCCGGGTTCTTTTTGATCATGAATTTAGAGATTGAACGCAAATTTTTAGTCAAAGATCCGTCAGTTATCGATTTGGCGGAATCTTTTGACGACATCGTGCAGGGGTATTTTAAAACCGAAAAGGGTATCTCTATCAGAGTTCGTTTAAAAAATAATCGGGCATTGCTCTGTATCAAAGGCAGAGTTGAGTTGGATAATGGGCTTGTGCGGAATGAATTTGAATACGAAATTCCCTTTGCCGATGGCGAGTTTATGTTGAAAAATTTCTGCAAAGATCGTGTGGTTTCCAAAAAGCGTTACTACCTCAAACAAGGCGATTTAACTTGGGAAATTGACCAATTTTCAGGTCGCCACGCTCCCCTGATTATCGCTGAAATCGAACTGCCCTCAACCAATTTAGCAATAGACCTTCCCGATTGGTGCGGAGAAGAAGTTTCCGACCACCTAGAATACACCAACCAGTATTTGGCATTCAATTAACCTTTTTTTAGTGAGAGGTTAATCTCGCCTCACTCACCCCCCTTTCTACATAATGATAAGGGGAAGTAATAAAAAAACTCAAATTGCGTTCAGCAATTTGAGTTTTTCTGTTTTTGCAAAATTATTTTATTTTACTTCTATTACGCTATTCAAAGTCCCGAAGTCATTTGGAGAAAAATTTGAATTATTCTCGTCTAAATGCCAAACTCCGTCAATGACAAATTTGTATTCATACACACCGGGAGCTAGCATCATAATTCCAGTATATTCTCCGGTATTATTTTTGTCCTTCAAGAATTTTGCTTCCGGATCCCAGTCATTAAAAGAACCGGCAATGCTTACAATTTTACCAGCTTCAGCATTCAGCGTAAAAACAACGCGTTTTTTAGCAACAGCAGATTTTGTTGTTTTTTTCTCTGCCACTTTTGCTTTTGCCATAATATCCTCCTTAAGTTTGTAAAACATCTCCTTTAATATAGCACAATTTTTTAAAAAGTCAAATTTTTCTCTCATAGTTTTTTGTGTTTTTATTGCTCTACTTGAAATTTTAACTCATTATCTATTAATATGATATGAAGTTTGTTGCCGCTTGTGAGGTCGCCTGCAATCAACATTCTGGAAACCGGTGTTTCAAGTAATTTAATTACGGTTCGTTTGAGCGGTCTTGCGCCGAAAGCGACATCATAGCCCTCTTTTGCCAAGAATAATTTTGCGGCTTCGTCAATTTCAAAATCAATATCATTAGCGGCGAGTTTTCCGGCAAATTTCGCAAGTTGGATATCGACAATTTTTACTATATCTTCCTGTGAGAGAGCATGGAAGTTAAGTATCTCATCGACACGGTTCAAAAATTCCGGTCGGAAATACTTGTGAAGTTCGTTAGACAAGACTTCTTTTATCTTCTCATCTTCTACTTTTCCCTGTTGTTCCAGAATGTAATTACTGCCGATATTGCTGGTCATAATTATAATGGTATTTTTGAAACTCACAGTCCGCCCCTGCGAATCGGTGACGATACCATCTTCCAGAATTTGCAGCAAAATATTGAAGACATCGCCGTGAGCTTTCTCAATTTCATCAAAAAGCACCACAGTGTAGGGTCTGCGTCTGACTGCTTCAGTCAATTGGCCGCCCTCCTCATAACCGACATATCCCGGAGGCGCGCCGACCAAGCGTGAAACACTGAATTTCTCCATGTACTCCGACATATCGATTCTGACCATAGATTTTTCATCATCGAAAAGGTTTTCGGCGAGGGCTTTGGCAAGTTCTGTTTTGCCGACACCGGTCGGTCCGAGGAAGATAAAAGAAGCAATCGGGCGATTAGGATCTTTTAAGCCGGCTCTGGCACGAAGAACGGCATCAGAAACGGCTTGTACCGCCTCATCCTGACCGATTAAACGCTCATGGAGGTGATCGGCAAGCGAAAGCAGTTTCAATTTTTCGCTTTGAATAAGTTTGCTTACCGGGATGTGAGTCCAGCGGCTGACAATTGCGGCAATATCTTCCTCATCTACCTCTTCTTTGAGAAGTTTGCTGTCGGCAGAGTTTTTCAAAGCCTCTTCGGCTTCGGCGATTTCCTTCTCCAATTTGGGAATTACGCCATGTTTCAGCTCTGCGGAGCGTTCCAAATTGTAATCTCTCTCGGCTTTTTCGAGTTGAGTTCTGGCATTATCCAAGGATTCACGCATAGTTCTCAAATCAGAGATTGCCTTTTTCTCATTTTCATATTTTGCTCGCAAAACTTTACCTGCTTCTTTGAGTTGAGCGACTTCATTTTCGAGAGATTGGCGACGCTTTTTGGATTGCTCGTCTTTCTCTTTTTTGAGGCCGGCAATTTCGATTTCGAGCTGCATTACTCTGCGTTCATTCTCGTCTAATTCGACGGGAGAACTCTCAATTTCTGTGCGGAGAACTGCGGCGGCTTCATCGACAAGGTCAATTGCTTTGTCTGGCAAAAATCGATCGGCAATGTATTTGTCAGAAAGCACCGCAGCAGCAATCAAGGCACTGTCACGCAACTTGACTCCGTGGTGAATTTCGTAACGCTCTTTAAGACCGCGGAGAATTGAAATTGTATCTTCGATTGAGGGCGGATTTACCAGAACCGACTGGAATCGGCGTTCCAAAGCGGCATCTTTTTCAATATATTTGCGATATTCATCCAGAGTTGTCGCTCCGATACAATGAAGTTCGCCTCGTGCCAACATCGGTTTCAACAGATTTCCTGCATCCATTGAGCCCTCGTTTGCGCCTGCGCCAACGACGGTGTGGAGTTCATCAATAAAGAGGATGATTTGACCCTCGGCAGAGGTAACTTCTTTCAAAACCGCCTTTAACCGCTCCTCAAATTCTCCGCGATATTTCGCTCCGGCAATCAATGCCCCCATGTCTAATGCTAATAAACGGCGATTTTTTAAACTCTCCGGGACATCTCCACGGACAATTCTGCGTGCAAGTCCTTCGACAATAGCGGTTTTACCGACACCGGGTTCCCCGATTAAAACGGGGTTGTTTTTGGTTCTGCGGGAGAGGATTTGAGTTACTCTTCTAATTTCCTCATCTCTGCCGATGACCGGATCGATTTTGTCCTGCATTGCGAGCAAAGTCAAGTCTTTGGCGTATTTTTTGAGTGCTTCAAAAGTTCCTTCCGGGTCGGCAGAAGTCACACGCTGATTTCCACGGACGCTTTGCAAGGCTTGAAGCATTTTGTCTTTATTGATTCCGTAAGATGAAAAAATTTTCTCTGAAGAACTTCCGCCATTAAGCATTGAGAGAAGCAAATGTTCGACGCTGACATATTCATCATGCATGGAGGCGGCTTCTTTTATTGCGGTTTGGATCAGGGCAGCAAACTCTTTTGATTGATACAATTCGCTTGCGCCACTGACTTTGGGTAATTTAATAAGTTCATCGGCAACTTTTTTCTCAAAAAGGTTGCAGCTTAAACCCAATTTTTCCACAATCGAGGGAGTTAAGCCGTCTGATTGGCGCAGAAGAGCCAAGAGCAGATGTAAATTGAGCAATTCGGCATTTTGATATTCCTGTGCGATAGTTTGAGAAGCGAGCAAGGCTTCTTTGCTTTTGTTTGTAAATTTTTCAATGTTCATAATAAATTCTCCTATTAAATGATAAGTTGTTTTATAGAGCTATAAGCAACTATCGTTCCACTTCTCCTTATTAATGTAGTCTCACTTCAAATATTTGTCAAATCGGTTTGAAAAAAGAGAAAAAGTTACTTTTACTGCGACAAAATGGCACATGAGGTGTGACAAATCAGAAATTTTGGCACAAAAAAACTGCTCTGCCGCCCGAAAGCAAAACAGAGCAGAAAACAGAAAAAAAGACTAATTCATATCAATAAATGAGATTGCAAATTGATTTTGCAATTCATCATCCAAATTCTCATCCAAATCAGTGTAGCTTGCTTCAATATCATCCGGATTTGTGGTCAATTCCAAGTAGAATTGCTCATATTCATTATATGCTAATTCCTGTATGTCGGCACTTTCGCTTGTGCTTCGTCCCATACAAACATAGCAAAAAACCGTCAATGCCACTGCAAAAAGTGCCGCACAACGCAAAATAAAACGATAAACATGCTCATGCGACTTAAAATTTTTCTTCGATGCATATTCGATGATTTTCATATCCAATTCAATTGGAATATCTTTTAAGTTTTTATCCATTTTATTGCTCCTTATGCTTTAAAAATTCCTGCAATTTCTTTTTCGCATAATTCATTCTGCTTAATACTGTATTAATTGAAACGCCCAACTTGCAGGCAATTTCCTTAAACGACATATTGTTGCAACGCAACTCATATACTTCCCGCTGCTCATCAGAGAGAATTTTTAAAGCCTCGTTGTATGCTTCATCTCCTTCAGCTCTGGTTAATTCAAACCACGGCATGTCGGAATCTTGGTCGTTATGTATTTCCAACAACACATCGCTATTGAACTCAAAAATCATCCCCTGCCGCTTTCTTTTGCGGGCTTGGTCGATAATCAAGTTTTTTGCAATCGTTTTCAGATACGCTCCGAAACTGCAATCGTAATGATATTTCGGCAGATTATCAATTGCTTTCAGCCATGTCTGCTGAAAAATATCGTCCAAGCAACTGTTGTCAGAACGCAGAAACTCGTGTAAAAAGTAGTAAAGCAACTTGCGGTAACGCCCATAGAGCAATTCAAATGCCCGCTCATCTCCAGCTAAATATTTGTCAATCAACTCTTTGTCGCTTAACTCCATAAAATACATTCCTTTTCTGCGCTTCACACAAAATACTTAACGCATGAAATGCAAAAATATTTTATCAATAATTTGAAATTTCAAAAATTTTATCATCAATATCAATATTAAACCTCACTGATTTGACGGAATTTTTGAACTTGGTCTTGCCTGCTTGAGAGTGGCTGACGGTAGGGAGAAAAATTCCGTCAAACTCACCGAATTCATCATTATAAACGTTAATAATTGCCTTTTTGTTGTCGGCGGCGATCTCCAGAGAGTAGTGCAGAATATAGAAAGTTTCGCAATCAATAAATAATTTCAAGGGGATTCCGGAGAAATAATCCGGTAGTTTCCCATGAATTTCATAACATTTTCTGCCGTTAATTTCCACGATTTCGTCCATCAATTCCGCAGTTGACAACGCTTTTGAATACTTCATTGCCACATTCATAAACTGGATTTGTTGAAGGGTTGATTGCGCCTCAATATCCGGCAGTTTTTCATTGCGAAAAGGCGATACAACCCAGCCGTCTTTGCCGTTAAAAATCACATAAACCGATAATGCCAAAATTTTTACCGAGGTACGAAATTTGTCCGGCGACTTGAAAATCATCTGATAATCACAGTCAAACGATCCGTTTTTGCTGATAGTAGTAACGCTGTTAAGTTCAAAATTTCTGATAGATCCACCCTTGTTTTGCGGATCTATCGCCAAGTCGACTTTTTGGAGAATTTCTTGGCAACTTAAAGGCGTTTCATTGCCGATTGCACTTGAAATTAAAGTGAAAAACAAGCCGAAACTTGCAAGAATTTTAAACAGTTTATACATAGCGAATCAAAATCATGGTTTGGTCGTCAATTTGCGAAGTTGCAAATTTTTCGACATCATTTAAAATTTCTGCAATCACCTGATCAGAGGAGTAACCTTTTTGGATTGCCTGGTGGAAAGCGTTTTTAAGCCGTTCAAGACCGTATTCTTCATTATTTTCATTGACAGCTTCTGTCAAGCCGTCGGAGAAGACCATAAAACTCATTCCGTACTCAAAAGCCAGACAGAATGTATCAAAATTAGTGTCCTCTGACGGCAAAATTCCCAACGCCGACCCGTCGGGATAAATCACTCGCAAGTGGTTATGGACAAAGGTGATCAATTCGGTATGACCTGCTCTGCCGAACTCCAAAAGCGAATTTCTTTTATCCAACAGGCAGCAGTTCACTGTAATAAAACGGCAATCATCTGTGTCGGAGTAAATTTTGTCATTAAGTTCCAAAAGGAAATTTTGAAGCGTGGTAAATTTGTCTGCCAAAGCGCGGATAAAACTTCTGGTCATCGCACTCAACATGCACGCCGGCACTCCTTTGCCGCAGGCATCTCCGATTACAATAAGCAATCGATCGTCGTCAATTTTGACAAAATCATAAAAGTCACCATTGACCTCTTTGGCAGGGCGAGTATAAGCATTAATAGAAAACTGCGCCCACTTCGGCAGAGATTTCGGCAAAAGTGAATCCTGAATTTGTCTGGCAAAGCGTAATTCCTGATCGATTCTGTCCTGCTGATTCATCATCGCATAGGAGTCAATAAGTTGGTGCATCAGGACAATTTGAGTTGTCAAGTGTGAGAGTTGTTCAATTTGACTGCGGTCAAAAACTTTGTGATGAGCGTGTTTGCTATTAACTACGACGATTACTCCATAAACTCTGTCATCATGCAGCAGTACATCGCCGATTACACCGCGAATTGCTCCGGGATTAATCGTATTAGCGAAACGGTCATCCAAACTGCCGTCATCTAAAATTACTCTGGTCTGATTTACGGCAATATCGCCGACGAAAGATCCGTCGCCAACTGTGAATTTACAAATCTTTAAGGCCTCTGTAAGCAATTTTTCATTGTCTAAAAGATTGGGGTTTCTGCTCGGAATGAGCGAGTAGGGACCATAGACGCCCTGAAAAGTCAGAGTCCCCTCGACATTTTTGTAAATAACTACCGATTCGCAACCGATTTGCTCCGATACATAACGGCAAATTGTATTGGCGGCATCTTTTAAACTGTCGGGGTCGGCAAGGGTATTTGAGAAGTGCTGCAAAAAATTATTCAACTCCTTTTTTTCGTTGCGAAGTTGAGATAAAACATTGCGTAATTTCTTATTTAATTGCAGCAGCAACGGGAAAATAATCAAACTGATAATCCCGAGAAAGAATAGTGCCAATCTTAATAATTGTGATAATTCGCCATCCATAAAAATTTATTTTTCCCTCTAATTTTTCAAAAAAAGTTTACCGTCATTGTAATTGTTGTTTTGCCGCATACGGAGAGTAGGAAATTACCAAACTGCCGTCGTCTGCAACATCAATTTTTTTAATTACAGTTTTGAAAATTTGGAATTTCGGATTATTTTCGCTCTCTGTTTCCAAATTTTCTGTGATTTCTTTACATATAGATTCTGGAACTGCAATTTTGCCGAAATACATATCGGTTATCTCCAAATCCAATTCGTCATTGTCAAATTCTACTATAATGTTTGTATTAAGAAGTATTGTTAAACCCCAAATCGGTTTATAAGTTTGAGCAAGGATATTAAATTTACCGTCTTTATAAGTTACAGAACCTCGCTGGAAAAAGTTGTTCAAATCTTGCGGAGCTTTGCCGGTGCTTTGGGCGAGAAGAGAATAAGACCCGAGAGTTTTTATCAAATTATTAACATCATTTTCCGGAATTGTGATTGAAACGATCTCATCGGGAGATTGAGTTTTTTGAATATTTCTGAAAATAGACTGCAAATATTTCATGCTGGCAAATTGTTCTATCATATTTGCTTTGGGCATTGAGAAGTTCGGCGATTTAGAAAGCAACAAGTATGCAAACACACCAATAATGACTGAAAAAAAAATCAGAATGCCCAGAACAATTCTGCCGAAAATTTTCATTTTTGTTGATTTTACTGCTTTTGATTCAGTACATTCTTCTGCTGCCATGATTTTTGCACTCCTAATTGGTTGTAACTGACGGTCTGATGTAATGTAATTTAGTTAAATCGCAATCAAATTCGCCCAGAGATTCCGCCAATAAATTTTTTGCTTCAACTTCAACAACTTCTTCCAGGCGGCTGAAAATTTCATCATTAATGATTAACTTTACCGCATTTACATCATATTGCAGAACGAAATAGCGGTCAAAATTATTTTCTTTGAAGTAACTCTCGGATTGTTCTTTATTCAAAATCGCCTCGCGACCGATTGAAAAATCGCCATCGTTTCTAATTACTTCAAAAAGTATCACTTCTCGATTTCTTCCGTCAAAAATAATTGCCGCATTTTCGTTTTTGCCCAGTTTTGCACTCTGCGCAATTGCGAAAGCTCCGGGGATACATCTGCTGATAATTCCCGCCTTGCCGAAAGTATATCCGCTCACCCAAGCGGCGGCAATTCTCATACCGGTAAAACTTCCTGGTCCCGAACCGACGGTAAAACGCTTGACATCGGCGAGATTAAGACCCTCTTCCTCCATCACATCGGAGATAAAATCGGTCATAGCAGCGGCTTCACGACGCTGCATAAGTTTGCTGGCGGTAATTACTTCATTGCCGTCATAAACTGCCAAATTTACATAAGGCCCGGAGAAATCCAAAGCCAGTTCCAACTCTTTTTTATCCACGGGATTTCTCCATAATTTCGGCAACCAATTCTGCTTCGGTCTGCGCTTTTCTGATAAGTTTGAAGCCGCCGTCATCGTAAATTACTTCGGTCGGCATCGGACGGAGATTGTAGACACCGCCCATTGAATAGCAGTACGCTCCGGCATTTTGAATATCCAAAATATCGTATTCACGGATTTCATTCATCGGTCTTTGTTCGGCGAAGCGGTCGCCGGTTTCGCAAATATTTCCGCAAATATCATAAACTTCTATTTTTCCATCGGGGTTGCTTAAATTCACGATATGGTGATAAGCATCATACATCACCGGGCGGATAAGTTGGGGGAAACCGGAGTTGCAGCCGGCAATTGTACGAGTACGGTTATGTTTCAGGGTGTTGACTTCGACCAGGAGGTGTCCGGATTGGGCAACCATATATTTGCCCGGCTCGAAATACATATCCAATTTTTTGCCGTATTTTTCGCAAAAGTTTTCAAAAATCTCGGTAATTTTGCTTCCCATAGAGATATAATCGATTCGCTCTTCATCGGGGCGATAGGGGACTTTGAAACCGCCGCCAAAGTCCAAAAATTCCAGATCTGGGAAATTTTCACGAGTTGCAATTGCCATTAAGTTGCGCATGCTCTGGTAAACGGATTCTGCTTTTTGCAAGCCTGAACCGGTATGTTCATGCAAGCCGACAACTTTTAAGTTGCCGAGTTTTACCAATTCTTTGACCTTTTCCACATCAGAAAGCATAATTCCGAATTTGGTCAAGTCGCCTGCGGTCATGGTTTTCTCGCTGTCGCCGTCTTTGACATCGGGATTGAAACGCAAGCAGATACGGGAATTGGGATAGTTTTTTGCAGTTTTTTCTAAGCGTGAGAGTTCACCGATATTCATCAGCACACCGGTTTTGGAAACCAAATCAAATTCTGCATCGGTCATATTGTTTGCAGTGTAGATGATGCGATTTTTGTCAAAGCCGATTTCGAGAGCCATGAGGACTTCGGCAGGACTTACGGTATCGACACCGCAGCCGATATCACGGAGGGCTTTTAAAATTCCGACGTTGTAATTTGCTTTCATCGCATAGTGAATTTTTAACTGCGGATACTTGATAAAATCAAATAATTTTTTGTAGCATTGACGAATTTCTTCAATGTCATATACATAAAGCGGAGTGCCGAATTTAGCTGCCGCCTGCAATAATTTTTCTTTTTCCAACATAAATTTTTCCTATTGTTTTTAACAATTTTTTTATTTATACCAACAAATAATATATAATAAAAAGTCATATTTTCAAGATTTTTTTTGTAAATAAATAAAAAAATCAACTAAAAATGTGCTGAAAAGCCCTCAAAAAAGGCTTAAAATCAAGAAAAATTATAATTTTTAAAAAAATTTGCTGAAAATTACTTGACAAATACAAAAATATTAGTATAGTACGATTGCAATTTAAACC
>JAZRSP010000081.1:0-11092 GCA_045651565.1 Victivallaceae bacterium
GTATTGATGCAAACCTAACACATCAAAACTTTTGTCTACGCCCATTTCCAAAATTGTTTTGTAGTATTCACGATATTTTTTACCCTCAAAGCCATGAAGGATGACTTCAATTTCTGGATTTATAGCTTTCAAGGTTTTGTACCCCTCAATATCAATCGGGACAAATTTCTCCGGCGGTTCATAGAAAAAGGCTGAATAGCCGGGGAAGTTCGGTTCATTCCACATTTCATATCTGACAACTTTCGGATAGCGGTTAGCAATTGCAATTAAAAAATCTTTCCAATCCTGTATATCTGCCGGGGCGACGCCTCGATAAAGCGGACTTGCGCCGGGGTTTTCATTGTGTTCCATATCGGGGCGTTTGGCTGCCCATTTAGCAGTGTCGCAAACATTGAATACAATTTGATTGTCCTGATAGCCTGCCTGATGACTTTTTTCCATCATTCTATCCAAATCAGACCAGTTGAATTGACCTTTGGCAAGTTCGATTTGATCCCAAGAAACTACATGGTAGCGCAAGGTACGAAATCCGATCAAAGCAGACAGCGGGATCTCTAAATCTCCCGCCCAAAGGTGCAGACTTGCGGCAAATATGGGAGAAATGTCGGTTGATTTTTTTGTAGGTTCGGCAGTTACTACTACGGCATGACGACTGATTGCAAAATCTCTTTTAGCCAGTACTTCTGCTTTGTGAGTTTTTGGATTAATGTGAGGGATTGACAGAGAATAAGTATCGGTAACTGCCTTGCCGTTGAGGGTAAATTCGATTTCATAGAAACCGGGTACCGTCGGCTGCCATTTCCAGTTTGAATTATTAAATTCTGCTCCGGAAATTGTAATTTGAGCAACTTGTTTATTTTGCCAGTCAAAAATTGTACCGACAAGTTTATCGTCTTTGGCAATTTTTTGATTGCCTTTAAACTCGACTCCGGATTGCATTGTAAAGAAATTGCCGAAGTTTTTTCCTCGCAGAATAAAATCTTCTGCAAATAATGTTGTTTGTATCAATAGACTGACAAGTAATAAAAAACTGATTTTTTTCATGAATTTTCCTTTCTGTTGAGTTTTTTATTTTATTACTTCAATAAACATTGACTGCCAACCATTTAAAGGCGGGAGGTTCAAAATTACTTCATCAGCGGATTTTTCTACCACTTTTAACTCAATTGTTTCATATCCTGCACGATGAAGCAGATATTTTTGGTAATTTCCAGTGCGAATTGCAAGTTTCATCTCCATCGTTTCGCCGATACTTGTATTGAGCAAAAAGACTCCTGCCACATCGCCGTTTTCTTTTACTCTCACAATCGGATAAACCGAGAAACCGCCAGTATATAGACGAACAGACATTTTTTCATTCATGATTTTATCCATAGCATCGAGCAGCATTTCTCGTCTGTAAGTTGTCCAGAGCGAAGCAAAAGCAATTTCCTGAATCAGAATTACCTGACCGCCGAATTCAGTCGGGATAATACATGATGCGCTGTATTCAGAATTGGATGCGCGACTCAAACTTGTTACATCCTTGTTTTTAATTGAAATGCATTTTTTCATATTGGTAGCGGTGTAATTTTTTGCGAATACTTCCAAATCGACACCGGATCCGGGAATAATCGGGATAAGCTCGATTTTGTTTGTCCAAGTAAGATTCGGGAATTTTTCCTGTAATTTTTCGAACGCAATAGTGTCAATCAAAACATTTTCGGCAAAAAGTTTCGGCAAGTCATTTTCGGACAACTCCTCAACTGTCGTTAAGTCAACTATTTGCAATTTAACTTTTCCGCCACGCACAATCGGCAGAGAATTGTGAATTAATCTTCTTTCCGCAACTGAATCAGTTGTCATTTGCCAGCGGTCGGTAGCATAAATATTTTCGCCACGGTAGAACGCCATTCCCTCGGTAGTGGTATTGCGGCAAGTTCGGCGAATTATCTCCAAATAGGGATGAAATTTTTTCAAAGTCTGCCAATAAAAATTATAATTTTCATCGGGTTCACGATTTTTGTCCGCTCCATAGTACAGCGCCAAAGAGTCGCACCCGGAAGCCAATGCTAAAGCACACTCGGTCATCTGTGATGAGGGGCTTTTCAGAACTGACACATGCGGCCAATTTTCCGCTTCATAGCAGATTTGACCGACTAAATCGCCGTAAGTCGCACAACGGTTTGCCTCTGCCATAACCGCCAATGATTTCTCCAACATCTCCGCCGGAGCATGGTCATTGTAATAGCAGGCACCGGGGCGGATACCGACAGATTTTTTGTTTTTGCCGGACAATCCTTTCAGGACATTCAAAAGGTCAGGACCGTCATAGACCCAACTTGAATATACCGCCTGTATTCCTAAACGGCAATCAGAGCTTAAATTTTCAACTGCTTGGGCGAAAGAATTTGCATATTCTCCCAATGAATGGCTATTGAAAATAGTCCAATTTTTGCGGATTTCAGCGGAGATATTTTCGCCGAATAAAAGATTTTTCAAACTTTCACGGGTGTAATTATAGTTAAACATCTCGTTAAATTTTTTGATACAGTTATCACAGAAACAAATATCTCGGCATCCTTTGTAAATCAATCGCAAGTCGTCATCAGGCCAATATGATGAAACTTGAAGTGTGCCGATATATTTTTCGGCAATTTGCCGTGTATAATTTTGGGCATTAGCAGAATTTGCACAGAGGATTCCGTATAAACGCTTGCCGTCGCAATCCATTACCCAATCTTCTTCGGCGAAGTGTGAAAAATTTTGGGCATGCACTACTGCACCGTGTCCCAAAGTATTGCCTTGCTGCAAAGAAAATTTAATTCCGTTATCGATACATCTCTGGCAAGCGATTTTGAGTTTTTCAATAATCGGGTCTTGCGAATCCAGACTTTTTAAGTTGCCGACGGCGAACCAAAGTTCTCCGATTATGTCGGGGTTTGCCGTATTCCACTTGTATAGAGAATTTAAAAAATCTTTATTTTCATCAGCTGTGCCATAGATTCTAACGATTATAAAAGGCCACGCATCAGACATATTATCCTCCTTTTACGATTATTTAACACAAATCAAAATTATTCCTATTAAACTCAAAAACAGTCCGATAAACTGCAAGTGAGTGAGCTTCTCTCTCAAAACTAAAAAACTGTAAAGTGTAAATCCGCATAAACAACTGGAAACCAACAAGGGATACGCAATCGATGCGGTATTGTAAGTTGCTAAAATATCTAAACAACGGTATTGCAATAAATAGGTGCAGCATAGACTTAAACATTGCATAACTACCACGAAAAACCATAGCCACGGATTGCGGCACTCGGAAGAAATCTGCTTGAAGCATTGCTTGAAATTGGCGATAAAATTCCAGATAAAGGCACAAACTACCGTCGCCGATGCGGTACATAATGCCCTTGCCGCATAGTTAAAGTTATTTTGTATATCCATATCATAAGAGGGGATACTATTGGTAATTTGATTTGAACCGCAAAGTAAAAATGCCAGAAAAGCCCAGACAACCCAAATTTTTGATTTGTCTTGATTCTTTTCAGCTGACGCCTTGTCCTTTCCGATTCCCAGACATATCAGGGCATTAAGAAGCAAAATAATCCCGAAAACCCTGAAAATATTTAAGACATCCCCTAAAAAAATCACTCCAAACATAAAGGTCAAAACCATACCTGATTGAGTAATGACCCACACGATGCTATTCGGGCCTTTTTTCATACCCATTGCCGCTGCTTGAAGCATGAGGAAGTTAAGCCCTCCTGTCAAGCAGTAGAAAATAATTGCTTTGGCAACGCCTTGTACCTGCCAATTTACCTCTTTAAAAAGTCCTGTCTGTAAAATAATAGAACTTATAATAACAGAAAAAAGAGCCCCTAACATTTGTACTGTACTGGTAGACAGTCCTTTTTTCGGTGCGGCACTCATTACCACTCCGGTAAATGCCGCAGCAAACCCGACTGTTATCAACCCTAAAATACCAATTATTAACATAGGAACTCCTAAAATTAAGTGGGCAGAACAAATCTGCCCACTATTTTTATATGCAAACAATTTTATTATTTGAATACAAAGTTTTTGTCAATCAATTGATCCCAAGTAGAATTATTGCGTTTTTTAGCTTCTACGTGACCGTCGGTGAACATCAAGTTAGTGCTATTTCCACCATCATGTGCCCAGTGAACAAGACCAAAACCACAGAATTCACTCGGTTTTGCACGTTGACCGCGCAATGCGTCGTTTGCGGCATGTTTGTAGCGTGATTCGGTCATAAGTACAGAATTTGAATTCATTTCAGCAAGTTTCTGAACCTGTGCTGCATTATTGAACCATAATTTAACTCCTGCTTCATGGGCCATAGTTCCCCAGTAACTCGGAGCATAATAAGTAGCACTGCTGCCGCTGTCATTCGGAGCAGAGGGGCAAATCATCGGTCCTTTCTGACCTTTCCATGCGGGAGCGCTATTGAGCAATTTAACAGCGGTACCGTCAACAGTAATTCCCATATAAGGAGCGATCAAAGCACATTCTTCATTAGTCCAATCCTGACCTTTTGCCAACATACCGTTGTGATCATCAGCATACATTGCAACACCTGTTCCTACCTGTTTCATGTTGCTGGTACAAGTGATTGCACGAGCTTTTTCACGAGCCTTGTTTAATGCGGGCAATAACATACCTGCCAAAATTGCGATGATTGCGATTACAACCAAAAGTTCAATCAAAGTAAAGTAAAAACTTTTTTTCATTTTTAATTTTCCTTCTTTGTTTTTCATATCTTTTTTTAAGATATCTTTGTTAATTAATGTTGTTAAATTTACTTTTTTGTTTGTTACAAACCAAATTCTTTTTTTGTATCTTTCTTTTTAATTCCGGGCATTACATCCTTTCTTGGTTAATTTTTTATAAAACTTGCGATTAAAAATTTATCGCAATGGGGAAACTGTCACTTGAATCTACCGCTTAAAAAGACCAGCGGTCCGGCACTCCAAGCATGACAATCACTTCTACATGACAACTCTAAACATTCAGGGAATGTTGTGAAGCCATAATCTATAAACTTTTCCCATTTCTTCAAAATTAAATTAAAACCTTCCATGTTGTTCATTTTTGTCATTAATTCCAAGAGATAAAAGGAAAAATATAAACTGCATTGTGATAAACTATCATCAAACAGAATTGCATTGATTATTTTGTCTTCTCTCGCTTTGTCAGTAACTCCGCTCAAAATTGCCCATGCGTTAGTGTGCTGACTGAAATATTCCCGATTCGGCACATCAGTATAGAGGCCTCTCGCCGAATTGAAACAATTTGCATTTACCGCTTTTTTGGTCATTTCATAACGCTTTAAATAAACTTCGGCATTTTCGCCGATTACTTGTGCCAAGTTCGCACTGATACGGCAGCTCTGTGCATAGAGCAGATTAAAAAGTGTTTCCGTTTCGGTTGTGCCGCGGTTGCTTTTTCCTTGAACCCAGCCCTGAACCCAATCGCTGAAATTCCATTCTCCGGGATAACCGATCAGCCCGTCGGAATTTCTTACAGCTTCGAAGTGGTTGAGAACATCATTTATCCCCTGCCAATGCTTGCGGATGATTTCACTGTCATTGAAGTAGCGGAAGTAATCATCAATCATCATTATCCAGAAAAGACTGAACCCCGGAATAATTTGTCTGAAATTTGAGGGATAACGGCTCATCGGCAAACCGGAAGCAATTCTTGATTGGTCAAATTGTTCGATTGCCTGTTTCCCTAAACGGCCTTCATTGGCGATAGTATAGGAAATCAATGCTTGAATTCTGGTGTCGCCGATATACTGCATTTGCTCGTAATATGGGCAGTCTTCGTAATGCTCATGCGCACAGCAACGGGCAGTATGCCACGAGATTTCAGCAATTTTTCTCTGAAAAGGATCTTTTATCGTATTGAAGTTGAAATTCTGCTCGAAAGGAAATGAGATAAACTCAAACCTGCAATTTTCTATTTTAACATCCTTGTCCAAGTCAAATTCCAACTCTATATATCTGCCTGAACGCCAGAACATCGGACGATAGATAACTTGTGGTAAATCTCCGCTGAAATTTACGATATCCCCATAAGCATTACGACCGATAACTCCGTCTGCAAAAGGAGAACGATAACTTTTTTTACCATCTTTATTATAAAGAGATTCTGCATACGCAATTCGCAGAGTTCCTTTAACTTCTTTGTTTTCCGCAAATTCAAAACTTGGCAAATGGGTATAATATTTGCCCAAATCAATTATGAGATGACCTTTTGCAGCCTTTAAAATTATAGAAAATTTGTTGTTATATATTGAAAATTCGGCATTTTCCGATTTGACAATCGAAATATTTTTGATTAATTCTTGCGCCAATTGAGGAAGTTTGTTCTCAACAAGTTTCCAGCGGCTTGACGGGTCATCATCATTGCCGATGTGAAAAGTCGGTGCCGCAATCGCTTCCACATCATCCCACAAGTTGTCGCAAAAATCAATATTTTTCCAATTAATATTGCATAAACTCGGCTGGAAATTTTCCATTTGACCGATAGGAATATTGCCTTTGCATGTCGGTTGTTTGAGTTTTCGTGAGTGGTCGATCGCACTTTTCCAGCTGCCAGGAGTGCTTAAATTAATCTCGCCGCAGTTCCCTGCACACAAAAAGGCGTGTTCGTAATGCACTTCCGCCCACGGCGCATAGAAGCGGTCGGTATAGTTAATGACTTCCGCACTTAATACATGCTCGCCTGCCGCTATCTCAAATGTATAGCGTTCGTAATTATAGTGCTCCAAGTCCCCGCGTAAAGGACCTCTGCCGATAAATTTACCGTCCAAATAGAGATTATAACGGCAATCTGCTGAAACTGCAATATCCAACTTTTCGGATTTGGCAATGACAAACTTCCTCCGATATAATATAAATGAATATGGCAATACCGCACAAAGATTGTTGCGACACCACATCGATTTTTTTAATACATCTTTCACGTTAACTCCATTTCGGTTAAAGTTTTATCATCTGTAAATAATTATAGCACATTTTTTTCAAAAAAAACTTGAAAAAATAATTATTTGTAGTATTTTATAATTAAAATAGGAGAAAATCATTGTGTTTAATATTTTATCACCTAATGAAAAACTGGATAATGTGGTGTATGATATAAGCCATTTTAAGTTAGACCAAAATGTTAATGAGCATACCCATGATTGTATCGAAATGGTATTTGTCGCTTCCGGCAATGCCGTACAGATTATTAATGGCAAAAGAGAGAGCGTGTATGGCGGCTGTATAACAATCATTCACCCAGGCTGTACTCACGGATTTGAAAAAGTAAAGTCGTTGGAATTGTATAATATTTCATGTGTGCCTAATCTATTGGAGAATTTAGGGGTGTCTTTGGCATTTTTCCGAAACAAGAAAAATTTTTTTGAGGGAGACAATGGTTTCTCTTCTTTGCGGCTTATCGGTATGACTTCCTATGATATTTTAAGTTTGATTGCCACTATGTTTGAGTTGTATCATGACAAAAACGATCAGGAACGACACTTTAAATTAAGATCGTTTTTCAGCATCCTTCTTATTCTTTTAATCCAAAACTATAAGCCGGCGGTGGATAGAAAATGTCTGTCGCTGGATGAATTGATTGTTTATATAGATTCTTCATATCAGGAGAAATTATCTCTCTCGGATTTGGCGAAAAAAAACGGTATGTCCGTCGCCAGATTTCAGGTGAAGTTCAAGGAAAAATTCGGGATAAGCCCAATGAAATATTTGCAGGAACTTCGCTTGAAACACGGTAGAGAACTGGTGGACACAACCGATTTGTCAATAAAAATCATTGCAGAAAAAACTGGGTTCTACGACAGTAATTACTTTATAAAAGTTTTTTCTGACAAGTTTGGCGTATCACCGAGAAAATGGCGTGAGCAAAATAATTGATAACTTAATTAAGAACAAAAGAATTTATTATTAATATGTTACTATATTGAAAAATAAAGAACTTCGCCCGGAGTAGGGTGATTTCTAATAAGTTTTAACAAAATAAGGAATTGAATTATGAAAATTACCGGAACATTTTTAGACGAAATTTCACACGATATCCCGCACCAGAATTGGGGCAAAAAAGAATGGGATGCCGACTTTAAAGCCATGAAAGATATTGGGATTGATACCGTAATTATGATTCGTTGCGGTCATCGCCGCTGGATTACATATCCCTCTGAAGTTTTAATGAATAAGCAACAATGCTACCGTCCCCCGGTGGATTTGGTTGATCTATTTTTAGAGCTTGCCGAAAAGTATGATATGAAGTTTTTCTTCGGGACTTACGATTCCGGTAAATGCAGCGAACCTGGTTCATTCAGTCGTGAGTTTGACTTGGAGCGTGCGGTTATCGAAGAGTTTTATAGTAAGTATGGTCAACGCAAGGCTTTCGGTGGTTGGTATGTTAATCATGAAATCAGCCGCAATCACCCTGAAGTTGTGAAGTTAATGACCGCCGAGGGGAGATTCTGCAAGGAAATATCAGGCGGGCTGCCGGTGATGATTTCACCCCACATCGACGGAGCCAAAAATGTTTCCGCTTTTGTCGCAAATCGTAACAAAAGTAACGGCACTTCGGTCGATAACCATGCCAAAGAATGGGATGAAATTCTCTCAAATTTACAAGGGGCGGTGGACATTATGGCATTCCAAGATGGGCATTGTGAATACCATGAGTTGGTGGATTATATGACTGTCAATAAAGAACTTGCGGATCGTTACGGGATGGAATGCTGGACAAATTGTGAAAGTTTTGACCGTGATATGCCGATTAAATTTTTGCCGATCAAGTGGGAAAAAATGTTGCTGAAATTAGAAGCGGCGCGAAAGGCTGGATTTGATAAAGCAATAACCTTTGAGTTTTCACATTTTATGAGTCCGAATTCTGTCTACGGAGCGGCTGGCAATCTTTACCGCCGCTATTGCGAGCATTTTAACATCTCTTTTGACGAGTAAAAAACGATTATCCTTGATCCAAGTCAAAAAATAATTATTTTACTCAAAACCTATTATTTTGATTTGACAATACCATTATAAATGTTATATTATTAAAGTATATGTAAATACACATATACGAGAAAGAGGAAAAATTGGTAAAAAGCACGCAACAAATTAATATTAATATTGCTGATGTTTCAGAGAATGATCTCCGCGAGAGATACCCTGAAGTATTGGAGGTTTTGTTATGTGACCATACCACCGGTAAAAACATCTTCTGGGCGACTGATAATTATGCAGAAATGGGCGAAGGTTTCAATTACCATGATGAGATAATGCCGGCTTGTATTACCGGCAAATACGGTAAGGTGATCCGGCCACGGGTTCAGAAAGATAAAGAACTGCAGACCGCCAGAGTCCGTGATATGGCTGAAGTGTTTACTCCATCGTGGATTTGCAATGCCCAAATCAATTTGGTTGACAATGCGTGGTTCGGCTACGACTGGGCTTTCAATGAAGAGATCAATACCCCGGCTGGTCGTCATACTTGGGAGGTTAATTCCAGTCCTGTCAAATTCCCAGAAGGTAAGACATGGTGGGATTATGTAAAAGCCACTCGGCTGGAAATAACCTGTGGTGAAGCTCCGTATATCACCAGTCGCTACGATACGACCACCGGTGAGTTTATCCCTGTTGAACAGCGTATCGGAATGCTTGATCGTAAACTTCGGGTTGTCAATGAAAATGTTCACGTTTCAGGAGAATGGCTTGAAGCTGCCCAAGAAGCATACCGCAATATTTATGCCTTTGAATGGCAGGGCGACAGTTTGCTACTGGCAAGAGAAGCGATGCTTTATACTTTCATTGAGAATTACAAATTGAAATTCGGCAGATATCCTCAAAAGAAGTCTATCAGGTACATCGCCTATATTGTCTCTTGGAATATTTGGCAAATGGACGGCTTGAAATTTGTTGTCCCCAGCAGTTGTCATGAGGTTGAGCACTTTGATTTGTTTGGCAATGTGACAAAGGAAGAATGCGGTGGTTGCAAGAAAAACGACTATTTCAAGCACAATGGCACTTACTGTTTAATCATGGATTGGGGAGAAAATAAAGTTATCCGCTTTACAGATCTGTTGAAAAAGGAGAATAAGAAATGATTGATACTTCTTGTTTGGATAAAATTATCGTCGGCAGAGTAGAACCGCATATTTATGCGTTTACGACCAATACTATTCCCAATTACCTTAAAGTTGGCGATACTTACCGTTCGGTTGCGTTACGCTTGCAAGAGTGGCAAGCATATTTCCCGGAGTTGCAGAAACAGTTTGAAGACAGTGCAAAGATCAATGATGAAATATATTTCAGAGACTTTGCAGTGCATCATTACTTGGAAAACGCAAAGGGGCGCGTAAGGCTTCAACCGAGTGATATTTCAGCAGATATGTACTACTCCAAGGAGTTCTTCAGAGATGCTACTGCAGACGATGTTCAGGAGGCTATTGAGGACATAAAGCTTGCCTATACCAATTCAGGCAGCCGCAAGTATCAATTTTACAATGCTCAAGACAGTTTACCTGCATTGGATGAATACCCCAGAACAGAGATGTTTGAACTTCGTTCTATTCAACAAGATACCGTTGACAAATTCAGTGAAGTACGTACCCAAGGACGTAATAATCTTTTGATGTACGCCGTTATGCGGTTTGGTAAATCTTTCACTGCAATGTGTTGCGCTGTTGAAATGAAAGCAAAATTGGTGGTTGTGGTTTCTGCAAAAGCTGATGTAAAAGAGGAGTGGAAGAAAACGGTTCAAGGTCATATGAAGTTTAAAGAATATGTGTTTATTTCCAGTGATGATTTGACTGCGGATGCACATAAAATTACAAATCAGCTCGCAAAGAATAAGAAGTGTGTAGTTTTTTTTACTTTACAGGATTTGCAAGGCGATGTCATAAAAAATAAACACAAGGAAGTTTTTGGCAGCAAGATTGATTTATTGCTGGTTGATGAAACCCATTTCGGAGCCAGAGCGGAGGAATACGGCAAGGTCATAAAAGGCACAAAACATAAATACGATGCTGACGACTTTGAAAAAACGACCGATGCCGACAAAATAACCAAAG
>JAZRSP010000082.1:0-2893 GCA_045651565.1 Victivallaceae bacterium
ATGGCTACGATCCGACTTTAATTAGCGGCAAAAGCACTTACGCACAAAGTCGCCAAACCCCACACCAAAAACGATTTAAATTTCATAACTCTTTTCCTTTCTTTTTTGTTGTTACGATAGGTATAATATAGTATGTAAAAAATAAAATGCAAACATGTCAGCATAAAAAAAATCATTTTTTTATGTCCTTCATATAATCAGTTCAAATTAATTTGCACTCAATGTTGCAATAGTAGTTCCACCGACAGCTGTATAATAGATTAATTTACTTGCGAAATCATCATTATCCAAAGCACTTCTAACAGTTTTTGCATCATGCTTTCTACATAACCGTCAAAACATGCGATCGAAATTTAGAGTTTTGTGAAGCAAAACTATAAATTCCAATCTCGGTCAAGGGCTGATACTCTTGCGTAGATGGGAGTTATAGGGGGAAGAAGCGCAGCTTGCACCCTAAAAAAGATAGCGGTGGTCGCGAAACAAGTTTCGTTTTTGATGAGTTGCCACTGCAATTTTTGAGGGACTAATTCCGTCCCTCTAACTCCCGGAATCAGGTCAGCAACCTGCACTGATATTACGCTTCCGCACTTATCAAAGCGGTTTTGAAAATGATAAAAAATAGACGAGAAATTTAGAGGAGAGCAGCGAAGCGAAGAATCCAAGAAAAAAAATAACTCTTTTCTTCTTTTTGAAGGTGGGGTTTTAGGGGCGGAAACATTTTCTTCTTGATTAAAAGAAGAAAAAGTTTCCGCCCCTAAAAAATACAATTTATCTTTTTTTGTTTTGAGAAAGATGCAGACGATGGTACAAATTGCTCGAAGTGTACTAGTGGTACACGAGTTTAGCAATTTTACCGAGTATGCGCTTTTTCAAAACAAAAAAAATCGCAAGAGATTTCGAGAAATCTCTTGCGATGAAATAATTAATAAAATTATTTACCGGACATAACCCCGTGGTCTTTGAAGTTACGGGTCAATGAAAATTCACCCAACTTGTGACCGACCATGTTTTCAGTTACGAAAACAGGGATAAATGATTTTCCGTTGTGTACGTTGATTGTATGACCGACAAAGTCAGGAGTAATCATCGAACGACGAGACCAAGTTTTGATCGGATTTTTTTCTCCGGCTTGGTTCATTTTGTCGATTTTCTTCATCAAATGCTCGTCAACAAACGGCCCTTTTTTCAATGATCTTGGCATTACTTCTTCCTCCGTTCAACAATAAACTTACTTGAATTCTTCTTGGGTGAGCGAGTGCGTTTACCTTTAGCAAGCTGACCCCAGGGAGATACAGGATGACCACCGCCTGATGTTCTTCCTTCTCCACCGCCCATCGGGTGGTCGACCGGGTTCATAACAACACCGCGTACGTGCGGTTTTTTGCCCAAGTAACGTTTTTTACCTGCTTTACCAAGTTTGATGTTCATATGGTCAACATTGCTGACCTGACCGATAGTAGCACGGCATTCAATATTTACCATGCGAACTTCGCCAGAGGGCAACTTAACCTGAGCGTATTTTTCTTCTTTGTTACGAAGAACAGCAGACTGACCTGCTGAACGAACAAGTTTAGCACCGCGACCGGGTTGAAGTTCGATATTGCAGATGGTAACACCAACCGGAATATCTTTGATCTTCATTGAGTTACCAACTTTGATCTCAGCCTTTGAACCATTCATAACTTCCATACCGACTTTGAGGCCGGCAGGAGCCAAGATGTAAGACTTTTCGCCATCAGCGTAAACCAACAAAGCGATGAAAGCAGTACGGTTCGGATCGTATTCGATAGACTCAACGCGAGCAACAACGTTTTCCTTGTTGCGGATAAAGTCGATCATACGATAGCGACGTTTATTACCAGCACCGCGGAAACGGGTAGTGATACGACCATAGTTGTTGCGACCACCGGTTGACTTAATGCCCTTGACGAGGCTTTTTTCCGGAGCTGTTACGGTGATTTCCTTTGAATAATCAGTACTCATCATGCCGCGACGACTCGCAGTTGTCGGATTATAACTTTTTACCGCCATTTTAGCATTCCCTCAAGGTTAAATAATTTCAATACTACCTTCGGCAAGCGTAACAATCGCTTTTTTCCAATCAGCACGGCGACCCATTTTGTTGGTACGGCCAGCGCGTTTGGCTTTGCCTTCGTAGTTCATTACATTTACTGACTTGACTTTGACATTGAACAACTCTTCGATTGCTCTGCCAATTTCAATTTTTTCAGCATTCGGACTTACTTTAAAAACATACTTACCTGCAGCTGCAAGAGTATTGCTTTTTTCAGTAACCAACGGAGCTTTAATTACATCATATGCAGTTCTCATAAATCACACTCCTTAACCTAATCTTTCGATAAAGAGGTCGAGACCTTCTTTAGTGAAGACTAATTTGTTGAATCTGAGTAATTCATAGACGTTAACGCTTTGGGACTTACGCAATGCGACGTTCGGCAAGTTGCCGGTAGCGCAAACAGTGCATTCATCGAATTCAGCAACTGAAAGGAGAACGCTGCGTTCATTAACTTTCAAAGCATCGAAAATTGCCTTGGCATTCTTGGTCTTATGATCTACCAAATCAAATTTGTCAACAACAACGATGTCGCCTTCGACGATTCTTTCAGAGAAAGCTCTCTTCAAAGCCAAAGTAGCGATTTTCTTGTTGACTTTCTTTGCATAACTGCGGGGCTGCGGTCCGAAGATAACACCACCACCCAACCAAATCGGGCTTCGACTGCTACCTGCACGAGCACGACCAGTGCCTTTTTGACGGAAAGGTTTAGCACCACCGCCGCGGACTTCGCCACGGGTTTTGGTAGAAGCAGTACCTGCGCGCTGACCTGCGAGGAAAGCGACAACAGCATCACGTACAGCCTGTTCACCTTTTTCC
>JAZRSP010000083.1:0-1965 GCA_045651565.1 Victivallaceae bacterium
CATCATTCCCGATCCCATGCAGCGCTCCCAGATTGCGCTGGAGAACGTCGCACAGAGCGGTATCTTTGCCGCTGACCGCGCTGTTTCCCAGTATGCAAAGGACATCTGGAGACTGTAAGTCAATTCAATAAAAAACGTAATGAATTTTACCGTGAAATGTTTGATATTTATTCAGACATAGATCCGCATATGCTTCAGGCAAAACAATTTTTTGAATAACAAACAAAATCCAGTAAACATATCAATTCCCAAAAAATGAAACAAATTTTTAATTCAGAAAAAGAGCTGTTCGCTTTATTTCGGGCAGGAAATCTTACCATGTCTCCTTATCTG
Source organism: Victivallaceae bacterium (assembly GCA_045651565.1). Lineage (GTDB taxonomy): Bacteria > Verrucomicrobiota > Lentisphaeria > Victivallales > Victivallaceae > RGIG5270. Next base: position 334 of record JAZRSP010000083.1, read on the forward strand.
GTCACAGAACATAAGGGGCGTATTGAAGCAGAATATAAAAAAATATGGTCATCTCAAGCAAATGTGTCTCATTGGCACGCTGATTATTTGGGACAATTCAGCGACGATTTGTATCTGAGTTATGATGGTGATGAGATAACCTGCCGCCGCTTGATCAAAAATATATCATCTGAAACCATCGCTTTGAAAGAAGCAGGTATAGAATTAAATGGTATTGATTTCGGAAAAAATCCAGAAAAAGATTTCTATTACCATGCCGAAAATTCCCGGATTTATGCGACAATGACTTTGCCTGTCGGCTTTTACCGACTGGCTCCTGGCGGCAAAGATCCGAAATATGATATCGGTTCTTATCTGTCTTATGTGGAAATCCCTTGCTGCTCAAAACGTATCGGAGATTCTCCTTTTCAGCCATTTCCGGCAATTCTTCTTGGCAACTATGAGAGCAATCACGCTCTGATCCACGGAACTTTGGAACAGCGGGTATTTTACCATTGCTACGAAATTGATCATGATTGCGGAAAACTGCGTATGAATATCATTTCCGGTTTTAAGGGTGTTGAGGCTCTGGATGTTATTCCAAACAGGACACTGACAGATCGTTGGTACTTGGGAACCACAGATAAAGCGGATGATATTGAACATATTTTTGATCGTTATACAAAAGTTTTGCGTACCGTTCTGCCTCCCTTGAATGGAGCGGGAAATGCCAATCGTCATTCTGTTGTCTGGGAATCTTGGAATGATTGCATTGAACGCAGTGTTTCGGAAGAATTAGTCTTGAAAGAAGCTGAATTTGTCAGCCGCCACTTCCCAAATGTCCGCTTTATCCAGCTTGATGACGGTTACTGGCACAATGATAAATTTGCCAACGGCATCGGCACTGCCTATGAAAAAGATGGCGGTATCGACAAAAAGAAGTTTCCTTCAGGTCTGCGTTCTTACTCTGACAAAGTCCGGCAGTTTGGTTTGACTCCCGCAGTCTGGACGGGATTGATTTGTCCTGCATGTTCGCAAATCACCAAAGAACACCCTGAATGGGCAGTCGATTACGCATGGCGTTACAAAGAATATGAGGGAATCGAATGCGGCATGGTTCTTGATCCGAGCATCCCTGAAGTAAGAGAATATCTGCAATATGCGTTTGATAAATTCTGCCATGATTATAATTTCAACGGGATCAAACTTGATTTCTGGAGTTATGTTTTTGAAACCAGTTTTCCCATGCTGAAAAATAGAGAGCATTCCTCCTATGAATGGAGAAGATGGCTGCTTACTGAAATCCGCAAGCGTTTGCCGACAGATGGATATTTTCAAACTGGTTGTGATATTGTGCAGGGAAACCCATTCCTCGGAGAATTTTTCACCAACTACCGTTACGGCATGGATATTACCGGCGGCGAATGGGATCATGTCAAAGCAACATTCCTCTGGGGAACTTCGTGTTTTGCGTTACATATTGGCGATTTGTTTGTCCCCAACAGCGACTCCATCGGAATTATGCCGGGACTTTCGGAAAATGAAAGAATGTTTGCCATAAACTATATTCTGATCACCCACTCATTAGTGGAGTTGTCAGGTAAACTGCATTCCGACTGCTCTGCCGAACATCTCAAGATCCTCAAAAAAGCT
>JAZRSP010000084.1:0-3098 GCA_045651565.1 Victivallaceae bacterium
CCGGCGGTCAGCGTCAGAGATTGGCGATTGCTCGTGCATTGTTGCCGAATCCGAGAATCCTTATTTTCGACGAAGCAACTTCGGCTCTCGACCCGGAAAGTGAAACTATGATAAGACGCAATCTCAAAATGATTGCAAGAAATAGAACCGTGTTTATTATTTCGCACCGACTCTCAATTTTGTGTCGTGCCGATAATATTGTAGTTATGGACAAAGGTGAAATCGTAGAGCAGGGCAATCACAAAAACTTGATTGCTAAAAACGGTCTCTATGCAAGTTTCTGGAATCAACAGATGGGGACTGAAGACGATGAATAATACAGAAAAAAGAAAATGCGGTTTCTGCAAAGCCGTTTCAGATTATTTTAGAAAACTTTTCAAGTTGGATACATTGGAAGCAGACGCGGCGGAATTTCAACCGGATGCGATTTATTTGGAAAATCAGAAACCGGGTATTCCTTTGCAGACAGCGTGGTATCTGATTTTGCTGCTTTTGATTTTGGGAATTATCTGGGCATGTGTCGCCGAAGTGGACAAAGTTGTGGTTGCAGAGGGCAAAGTTATTACCACCAGAGCACCATTAACTATTAAGCCTTTGGAGAAGACCATTATTGAAAAAGTTCATGTGGTTGCCGGAGCGAGAGTCAAAAAAGGTGATTTGCTTTTTACTTTGGATCAGACTGTTAATCGTACTGAATTGGCAAAGTTGAAAGAGCGTTGTTTGAGTTTAAAAGCCGAGAGAATGCGTTTGATTGCAGAGAACGAAAATAAACCTTTTGTCTATGACAAAGAAAACGATCCCAATGGAGATTTCAGATTGCAGGCGATGATTTATGAGGCAAGAAAAAATTACTATACCGAAAAAGTTTCTGCTTATGATGAAAATATCGAAAAAACTGAGAATACCATTAAGTCTTTGACCGAAAGCAGAGAAAAATATGTTGAACGCAGAGCTAAAGTCAGCCAGATTGCTTCAATGTATGAGTCTTTGCATGCCAAAAAGGTAAGTTCAACCAAAGAGTTGCTGGAAGCGCAGGCAACCGTTTTGGCAGCAGATGTACAGATTGATGAATTGGATATTCAGTTGATGTCTTATACCCACCAGCTTATGATTACCAAAGCTGAAAGAAATACTTTTATCACCGATTGGAAGAAAAGTTTGGTGGAAAATCTCGTCGCAGTTGACCGTGATTATCTGGTAACAGAGCGTGAAATTGCCAAGTACGAGAAATTGGTTGATTTTCTCTTTATCGAAGCACCGTGTGATGCGGTTGTACATGAAATTGTCCCATTCCAAGATGGTTCGGCAATTCAGGAAGCAGAGGCATTGGTTACTTTGATTCCGCTTGATGTGCCGTTGGAATTGGAAGTTAATGTGATGGCAAAAGATATCGGCAAAGTCAATGTGGCAGATGAAGCGAGAGTGAAGTTTGACGCATATCCATTCCAACAGCATGGAACTTTGGACGGCAAAGTGCGTTATATTTCGCAGGATGCATTTGAAAAAGGTCAGAATGCGGCACAGAATAATCCTCGTGCTGCAGCTGAATACAAAGGCTCATTCTATCAGGTGTTTTTGACTATCGACGGAACTTTTAAAAATCCGAAAGATACTATTCTCCCAGGTATGAGAGTGGTTACTGAAATTAAAGTCGGCAAAAGAAGAGTTATAAGTTATCTCATTAATCCCTTTATCAAGGCGATGGATGAGGCAATTCGTGAGCCGTAAAAGCTAAAAAAACATAAACTTTGCTTGAAAATCCGATTTTAATTAGATAAAAAACTTGATTTGTTGAAAAAATGGATTATATTGTTTTAAGTTAAATTTAATTTTACAAAATTTATATATAGGAGAAAAAATAAAAATGGCACAAAAAGCAAAAAGTGATTTGTACAAGGCAGCAGGTGTGGATATTGATTATGCAATTTCTTTGCTCGACAAGGTAAAAGGTAAATTCGCTCAATCAAGAAGACCCGAAATGCTCTCTCCAATCGGCGGTTTCGGCGGATTGTTCCAAATCGATTTGTCAAAATACAAGAATCCGGTAATGGTGTCAAGTATTGACGGAGTCGGTACCAAACTTATGATTGCTATGATGATGGAAAAATACGACACTGTCGGTCATGATATTGTAAACCACTGTATTGACGATATTGCAGTGCAGGGTGCAGAACCGATCTACTTTATGGACTATATCGGTATCGGTAAATTGAGAAGTCCTTTGTATGAACAGGTTTTGGGCGGTATTGCTGATGCTTGTATCGCAGCAAATTGTGCTGTTTTGGGCGGTGAAACTGCTGAAATGCCCGGTATGTACGGTAATGACTTTGACTTGGTAGGTGTAATTACCGGTATCGTTGAGCGTGACAAAATTATTACCGGCGAGAAAATCCGTCCTGGTCATGTCGCAATCGGTTTGGGTTCAAGCGGTTTGCATACTAATGGTTTCAGTTTGGCAAGAGATATTGTTTTCAATAAGTGCGGTTATACCGTCAATACTTACTTGGATGAACTCGGCGAAACAGTCGGTGAAGCATTGTTGAAACCCCACACCTGTTATTGGAGCGCAATCAAGCGCGCGATGAATGAAGGCGTAAGTTTGGACGGTATCGCTCATATTACCGGTGGCGGTTTGTATGATAATGTTCCCCGTATTTTGCCTGCTGATGTCGATGTGTATTTCGATGTTAAAGATATGCCGATTCCGCCGATTTTCAAGGTCTTGGTTAAAAAAGGCAATGTTGACCCCGTTGAAGCATATCGTGTATTCAATATGGGTATCGGAATGGTTTGGTTCGTTCCCGCAGCAGAAGCTGACGCTGCAATCAAAATTTGTAACGAATGCGGCTTCGTAGCTCACAGAGTCGGAGAAATTACCGAAGGTACCAAGAGCGTACATGTTAGATAATTAAATTCTACGGGACTTTGATATTATTGATTTTCAATAATTGACAAGTCCCTTTTTTTCATTAATACTGAAAGTTTGAAGACCATGGGAAAAAAGATAAAGAATATTATTAATAATTCATTGGGATTGGCAACCAAACAAATTGTGAGTTTTTTAGGCGATTTGTCAAAAAGCAAACAAAAAGAGGCAG
>JAZRSP010000085.1:0-3627 GCA_045651565.1 Victivallaceae bacterium
TGTTTTTCTACAATAAAAAAATTGTCATAGTAAACGCACATCCCTTGTTTGTCATAGTAAACGCACTCTGTACTAAAAAAGGGCGTGCGTTTACTTTTACAATCGACACAAGCAGAAAAAACGGATTTTTTTTACAAATAAACTTGCAAAAGTATAAAAAAGTGATATATTTATGTAACACGATCGGGATATAGCGCAGCTTGGTTTAGCGCGTTTGTCTGGGGGACAAAAGGTCGCGAGTTCGAATCTCGCTATCCCGACCATTTGCAGTGTATACGGAATTTTAGACACGACCTTTGCGTCTACCTGAAATTCCGTTTTTTATTTTTCCAGCAAAAGGTAGTCTGACAAATCCATATCGGGATGCAATGGTCGACGATTTTAAAAAAAACAGCAAAAAATCAATTTTTCTGCTGTTGTACGGTCGTTACCGGATTATCAGAATTTTGAACCTGACTTTTGATCCTCCTTAATCTAGCCATCCGGCATCTTTCAGACATGCTTTTACCGTTGTTTGTCCAACTCCGGTTTGTGCTGAAATTGGAGCAATGGTTGCTCCGTCTTTGCGTGCATCGATCACCTCCAGCATTTTTTCTTCGCTGTACTTCTTGATCATTTCTTATTTTCTTTCTGTTTTACTTAATGATCTGACGGAATAAAAAATATAGCATTTTGAGCAGAAAAAGTCATTTTTGCAAAAAAAATGTTGACGAAGCACGCTATTAATAGAGAGGCTTCTCTCCTGTTTTTAATTAACCAAAGAAAGGATTTTTTTATGGAACTGATAAAAATCATGTCATTATTAAATTCAAGCGGATTTATTCCGACAATTCGGTATTATAAGTATGTAATGGATGCAAAAACAACACCTTGTGCGAGTTGCCTGCGTTTTGCCGGAGAAATTTTTGCTGAAAATGATGTGAATATTCCATCCATGCCACGGCATCCAAACTGCGATTGTTTTTTTGTTGAAGTCGATCAAGAGGAATATCTCAAACAGAAAAATTTTGAATTCGGAAAAATGACTCACGATAAATGGAGCAAACAAAGTAATGAAGAAAAATATTTATGGTGTAATACGTTCAGAAATCGCTTCGGCAATGCTATTGATAAATATGCCCAAAAGTATAACATTCCGAAACAATTACTTGCAGGTGTCATCGCCAATGAAATGCTGGAATGGAAATTTCCCGACGGAACAAGTTTGGATGGGCTTTCCGGAGGAGGAATTGGTTATGCGCAAATAGCCATAAAAACAGCAAGAGTTCATGGAATAACAGGTTCTGATGCTGAGATAAAAAAGATGCTGAATTCTTATGATGGCAGTGTCGAAGCTGCAGCAAAAATCTTGAAAGATTATGTGACTGAATTCCGTGAAAGCATAAAAAATGATAAACTGGGGCAAGGATTTATAAAATCAGGTTTGTATTCTGTAAGAAAAACAACTATATTAGAAAAGGAAAATATTGTTGATATCAGTGTTCCGCAATGGCTTTTGAATTCAATGTGTGCAATTTGGAACAGCGGGATAAAAGTTATTTATGCCAAAGATCGAATGGGAGATGACAACTATCCCAACGCGTATTGGCATGGAATGAATTCTTGTGTTATATCAGAATATTTACCCAAGTTGGTGAATGAATGAAAAAAAATCAGAAAACTCATAAAAAATATCGTCTTCTACTGTGGATAGCTTTGTCTGTGCTTCTGGCATCAGCCGGGGCGTATGGAATTTACCGCGGCATACATGAATATACTTACTACCGGGATTACAAATCACTTCAAAACATAAAACTTCTTTATGTTTACCCTTGGGAACACGATCGTTGTGAAATGGATTTGCCGATAAAATTCGTCCCTGAAAGTCATAATGCAGGGGTAGTTCAGAAACTGCTTGTTACCGCTGAAAACAGAAAATCTTTTATGATATTTCTTTATGAAGATAACCATATTCAATTGTTGAGTATGCCGATAAAAAAATATCCTCTGATTGGCATTGTTACAACGTATTATGATTTAACTGATGCGAAAATTGAAGAGAAATTACGCAAACTTTTGGATGCTCACAGAAAGTCTGACGAGTAAAAAGTCGCAAGTTAACATCTTTTTGCGGGGCAATTTGCAGTTGTTTCGGAGAAAAAGTCCTTTCACTTGAGCAGAAAATTTTTTGCAGTATATACGGAATTTTAGACATGACCTTTGTGTCTACCTGAAATTCCGTTTTTTTATTTCCCTGCTGAAAGTTGCTCCAAGAGTCTGTATCGGGATGCAATGGTCGACTTATTTTAAGAATTCAGAAAAAATCAGATTTTCTGCTGTTGTACGATAGTTACCGGATTATCAGAAAATTGAGCCCGGCTTTTGTATCCCTTTAATTTTGCCCTTCTGTATCCTTCAGCCATGCTTTTACCGTTGTTTGTACGACTCCGGTCTGAACTGCAATTTGAGCAATGGTTGCTCCGGCTTGCCGTGCCTCGATAACTTTTTATCCTGTTTATAATTTTTCGGAATCTCTATAACGCAACCTAAATATATAAGACTTCATGCAACAAGCAAACTTTCCGGATAAGCAATAAGAACTAACTCATTAGCTGTAGTCGGATTTACATGTCTGATCATAAATTTATAGCCAAGATCCCATTTTTTCAAAGTGTTATAAATTCCAAAAAACTCATCTTGATTATGGTATATACACAAAGATAACACTGGTAGATTTCTTCTTATTGTCTTCTCTGCGCCCAAAAGCATTTCCAGCCCCATACCCTCAATATCAGCCTTAATTAATTTTATGTTATCAGCATCTTTATCAGTCAAAATATCATCTAATTTTTTTACCTCAACCAGAAAGCCTGTTTCAGCTTGAGACAAAACCGAATTTATTCCGCCTGGAGAAATATTACAAAAATACGAATCATCCTTCCCCCCAAGCCCATAAGGCAATAATTTATAAGAATCTTCATGAATTTCATTTTTCCGCATTAAATCAAGATAGATGTGTCTATTAGACTCAAGCGGCTCAAATGTTATTACCTTATAAGGAGCGTAATATTTGAAAAAAACCAATGCAGAATCCCCTAAACAACCACCAGCATCCACAAAAGTTCCTCCCGCCATGTATTGTAAGATACTATCAGGACATTCTTTCAATCCATGATGAAAAACCAAACTTTCAATTCCACCGAATGAAAAATCAGATTTATATTTTTTCAGTTCTATTTTATGAAGTTTGTAATAAGGTCTTACCGGGCCAAACATTTTTCGATGATTGTACAAAAAATAATCTTTGTTATACTCGTTGATATAAAAGTTTTTTTGTCTGATAATGAATTTTAGCGCTTCAGAAATTGATTTTTCATCAAGTTCTGCAAATGTACTTTTAACATCTTCTTCGTCAACTTGATAAAATTCCTTGTAGTGAACCAAGCCTGAAATAGGAGCTGTATTCCAATTATGCAAGATAATATCAAAAATCATTCGCAACTTTAAAAGAACAGTTTTTCCGGGGCCCCAATTAATAATTTTTTTAAGCATAGGAATGATTCCTCCAAATATATTGCTTGTTTACATATCATAAAATAATGCATCTACTGTCAAATTCTGCAGGCATTTGAACGGTACTGTTCTGTA